>NZ_VOZO01000009.1:0-147163 GCF_013419715.1 Acinetobacter sp. YH12063
CCCCCGCTCGACTTGCATGTGTTAAGCCTGCCGCCAGCGTTCAATCTGAGCCATGATCAAACTCTTCAGTTTAAAATCAATAGTACATATAGTGTACCAATCTTGGCTCATCAATTACTGACAAAAATTTGCTCAAATAAACTTCGAGTAATTTCTACCATCAATCAATGAAAATAATTTCGATCAATCAACCAGTAAAAATCCACACAAGTTGTTCTTCATAATCTCTTAATGATCTTCTTGCTACTTCGTCAGTAGCAAGCTAGGTCGGCTATATTACTCTCTATCTCTAGAAAGTCAACCAGTAATGAAAATTATTTTTAAACTTCCTTTCTAAAACCTAACTCAAGCATTTCATGCTAAGTTACTGTTTTATCAGAAGTTTTAATCTTCATCACCGCCGATGGATGTGCATTCTACAGCATTTCAGGACCGTTGCAACACCCTTTTCCATTTATTTTTAATTTTTCATTACGTTTGTTTATTTATTCTACTAAATCAGCGTTTTTTACTTAAAAAAGTGTTTTTAGCGTACAGAAAGCATGCAATATGCCAGAGGCACCCATAAGATAAACATTAAAACTGGCATAACACCGTGCACTTCTTCAGGTTTTCTATACAACCACTGAATAAATGGAATGGCGATACCAAATAATGTCGCCATCAATAGCACATCAACGAATCCACCTTTCAGCAGTAGCCAGACCAAAACTGGAACACTCATCAACAAGCCAATTATCAATAAAACACAGTATTCGTATTTCCTGAGCTGCCAAAGTGTGAACCCTTGAATGATCCAGAATCGCTCTGCAGATTCAAAATTTGATTTTAGGTCCATTTTGATCACGCCTAGATTGAATAAACTCAGTGCAATATAGACAGCACACATCAATTGGAATAATTGTGAAGCGGTGAAATCAAGGCTCATGATGTTCCAAGTATCCGCCTGTGTGGCGAACCAATACAAAATCACGACCGCTGTAACCGAAATACCGATACTGACAATACGGTGGGTTAGAAATCTTTTATGAAATGCCTGACGAATAATTAATTTATTCTGATTGAGCCAGAGTGGGCTATATTTCTGTATCACAAATACGTTAGGTACTTGCAGCTTTATTGGTTTTGATTTCCTACCGAGCAGCCAGAATTTTATTGCCGCTATACAGATGAATGTAGATAACAACACCGCAACGAGTTGAGCGTCCAATATCGCAAGGCTCAAAATGGGCGAATATGTCAAAAGACACACTAAAACCCAATATTGATTCTGTTGTAAAAACAGCATTTGTATAATTAATAAATTAAAGATCCAAAGTAGCATCAATACACTGATGCCAAGGGAAGCCAAGAGTTCATACTCAACCCAAACATATAGAAGCGCCAAAACAAATGGCAATAACATCAAAAAGCTTAAACTCCCTAAAAATTTGATTTCCACTGCAAAACGACTTTTAAGCGTGATGGGCAATAGCGCTAGATAGCGATACCCTTCCCCACCGCTCAAAGCTTTACGTTGTATCGCACACCAAAATACATTTAAGGCAAGAAAGCCTGTCCAAAGAAACAAATTCGTGATTAATGATTTGCAATAAACCAAATCAATAATAGGCTGCACTAATGATAAGAGCAGTCCGAATAACATTGGCCCGAGAATTAATGTGACTAAAATAAGTAAATGCTTTTGCCGTGCAACTGCGTCTGCTGTGGTCTTGACATAGTATGTCCATCGGTATTTCAAAAGCGTTTTTATAATTGTTCGCTGCCCAACATGTCTTTGTTTATTCATGCCGTCTGCTCATTGGACTTTAGCCGATCCAGCTCGATGATTTTTGCTGCAAGACTGTCTCTAAATACAGGATCATGGCAAGACAATAGAATCAATTTTGATTGGCTCTGCTGTAAAAGTATACTTGTTAATTCAGCCAAGGCATTTTGATCTAAGCCATTGCTCGGTTCATCCAAAATCAGTAAAGGTGCCGAAGTCATTAAGGCTGCAACCAATAAAAACTTTTTGGTTGTGCCAAAAGACATGTCAGCAAACGGCGTGGCTAAATAGTGTTCTAATTTAAATTTTTCAATGAAGATTTGATACTGCTCATGCGCTATCCCTCGAATATCACACATTAAATTCAGAAACTCCTGCCCTTGTAAAAAATCATAAATAGGGCTTTTATCTGGCACATAGGCCACAAGTTTCTTGTATTCATTGTTGTGAGGGGCATTTTGTTGATCATTAATCAAAATATTGCCTGCATCAAAATCCAACATCCCAGCAATCATCGCAAGTAAGGTGGACTTCCCTGCTCCATTCTCAGCAACAACAGCGACAATTCCGAATTCGCTTAACTCTAAATTTAAATTTGAAAATATACGTTTTCCCGCAAAAGATTTGGACAGTTGCTGCAAACTCAAAGAAACCATCATGATGTTCCTGATTTATTATCTTAAGTTATTGATTTATTATTAATCTATCTTCACATATCTTAGATCTGAATTAAATAGATTCTTTAATCGACAACTTTAATTTTTTCAGTGTTATTCACTATCTAAATACGCCAAAATCATCTTCGGCAATTCCACTTTAAGCTGCTGTTCTGTAATTAAAAAACTATTATTGCTCACATAGCGCATCATGGTAAATAAAGTACTGTTAATAATCACAAAAGAGCGATGTTTCAGCGTTTCAAAGTTCCAATGTGAATAATAACGATTAAATAAATACATCCCAACTTCAAAAAAATGCTTTTCCAAAACCTGAGAGGCATCTGAATGACTGTATTGATGCCAATGTTTTAAGATCTCAATGAAGAAGCCACGATCAGCTTTCAACATATCAAAGCCAAACTGAATACAAAGTGGGATCACCTCATAAATACTGTGCTGTTCTTGCTCCACGACTATATTTTTTAGTGCCAACCCCAATTGTTCTGATTTTCTGAGCAGTAATTCTTCTACGATTTGTTCTTTATTTTCAAAATATTGATAAATCGACCCAACGCTCACGCCAGATTTTTCCGCAATTTTGGGCGTCGTCAACTCCAGTAAGCCTTGTTCTGCAATACACAACTGCGCAGCTTGCAAAATGCTTTCCATAATCATTTTCGCGCGTTGTTGTTGTGGTCTTTTTCTCATTCTATTGCTCTCCAATGCGATAGTGTTATGCGAATTGAATGCGAATAAATATTCATATTAGTGTGGTATGCAACAATAACATTGAAGATCAAAACATGACCACTCACTTCAATACCCGACTGACTTCATTTCAGGCCACGCAGCAATCTAATCTGCTGAGTTTTCTGCTGTCTCATTTGACGGGTCAGGCTGCACAGCCGAATTACGCTCAATATCTTGCCCTCAATAAAGCTTTGCAATGTGGTGACCCACAGATGGAAAAAGTGCTCACGTGGATGATGCAGAACCCTAAGCAGCATCGTGAATATTTTGAAATCGCTTTATTTAAAGGCGTCGAGCAGCTTCCCTTTTCTATTCCCGAACTCGAACATTTTTTTAAGCATGTTGAACAAATACCGCCCTGGCTAGAGCCAGAAAAAATACAGCAAGCCCTTGAGTTCACCCATCGGCTAGGGATTAATAATGGCTTTATTTTGCGCGATCTTTCACTTATGGTCGGTTATCTCTTCCCCGGTTTCAATCAGCCGCTCATGCTGACCGGTGCTTTAAATAAACAAGCAGGTACACGTCTGGCTGAAACCACAAAATGGTGGGTAGATATCACTGAAGAACGCGGACTCGAACGTTTGTATGCGGGATTTACATCGACGATTTATGTGCGTTTTATTCATGCTGTGGTACGGCATCAACTCCAAAAAGGTAAAGACTGGGATTTTGCAACGTGGGGGGTGCCGATTAATCAATTTGACTTGGCGATGACCAATCTTGCCTTTAGCAGTGTGGTGCTTTTGGGCATTCGCGCTTTAGGGATTTTTCCATCAAAACAAGAGACTGAAAGCTTTTTGCACTTTTGGCGTTATGTGGGTTGGTTGATGAGTATTGATGACAAATGGTTAATTGAAAAAGAATCTGATGGTTGGAAACTGTTGTATTGGATGCAATTTGTACATCCTCAATCTGATGCAAGCAGTATGGCTCTCGGCGCCAGTCTCTCTAAAGAACCTTTTGAACGACAGTACAAATACCTCCGAGCACTTCAGCAAAAACTGGCTTATCGACAACATCTGGAGCTGACACAATTTTTTATTGGCAAAAAACGTATGCACAAATTAGGGCTCAAACCACAGTCCGCCGCATGGTTTGCCTATTATTTATTGGCTAGAAATCTTGTCCTGTATTCAGGCGCTAAGCATGCCCCAAGTTTAAATCAAAAATTACAGCAAAAAGGCCGTGCGATTCAAAAACTCGGTTTAGCACTGTATCAAAGTAAGGCCAAACAACTGGCCAGTATGCACCAATAAAAAAAGCAGAGCGATCACTCTGCTTTTTGGATGACAAATGTCCGGACTTAGAATTTCATCGAAATACGTGCCCAATAATTGCGACCGATATTATTAAACTGTTGATCAGTCGCTAAACCTGTCCCTGCATCACCCAGTTTATTTAGATGTTCGGTATAAGTTTTATTCAAGAGATTATCCACACCCACAGATACATCTACACCCTCATCAATATGATAAGTACCATTTAAAGACAGTGTGCCAAATCCTGCACTTTCTTTCAGGTCATAACCCACGATATTGCCTTGGTGCGCACTGATACGATTTTGCCCATCAACCACACGCCAGAATGCTCCCAAAGTATAATTATCTTGGATATAACGTAAGTTGATACGTGCTTCTAACGGTGAGATTTGTGGTAATGGCTTGCCATCTGTGGTGTTTTTACCCCACGCATACATTGCGCTGACATCGGCTTGAATATGATCGCTAAATTGATAGCCAATCCCTGCTTCAGCTCCCGCAATGGTGGCATCCACATTTCGGCTATGTGCTTCCATACCCTTCATCATTCCTGATCCAGACTTATAACTTGTTAAAATATAATCTCTCACTAAACCTGCATAAGCCGATACCCAGGAATTCAAAGCGCTATGTTCATGTTGATAACCCATATCTAACTGAAGCGTTTTTTCTGTATCAATATGATTGAATGTATTGTTATGACCATTTCCTGATTTTGGGCTGAATAATTCCCAATAATCTGGCATGCGCTCTACATAGCCTAGACCGATATAGGTTTTACCATTGTCATGTTCAGGGTGCTTATTTTCAAAACGAATAAAAGCACTTGGTAATGTTTCATTCAGCTCCGTGTTATAGCCACTCGCTTTCGAAGCGGCGCGCTCATCTTTCACTTGCACTTGATCGAGACGAAGTCCCGAAACCAACTTATTGTTGTCACTCAATTGATAACTGACTTCTCCAAAACCACCATATGACTGAAACTTCATATCGGGTTCACGTGCTTTGTCTTTATAGCTATTGCGCATCCCTTTGCGAATGCTATGTTCATTGTTCTGTGTGTCAATGCCTGTGACAAAGTCAATCTTATCCCATTCATGTGTCACAGCCATACGTGCATTTAATGTTCTGCGAGCAACATTCGATGCCATTGGCATATTCATCATGCCACTTGGTTGAAACTCACGTAAGCTGAAGTTATCCATGATATGATCATTAAAACTATAGTTGACCTGTGCTTCGATTTTTTTAATCACCTCTGTGACATTTTTTTTCTCGACACGAAGGCCTAAGCTTTCACGGGCAAATTGCGAACCATCCATTGAACGGCCTGCGTATACCGCCTCACCATCGGCTTTACCTCCAGTAAGTTCTACCCATGTATCTTCGTTTGGCGTCCAACCAAGAGCCAAATCTGTATTCCACCGCTCCCAGTCTGACGGCACAGTATTGCCATCTCCATCTTGGTAACTGTCTGCAACTGAACGGCTGGCATTTAGACGGACATATTTATGTTCATCGCCCACAGCCACCTCGACATTGTGATCTAAACGACCATAAGAACCGATCATCACACTGGCTTGACCACGGTAGTTTTTATCAGCATCGAACTGTTCAGGTTTGCGTTCAAACAAGACTGTTGCAGCAGAACCTGTATTGGCATATTGAACCGTTTGAGGTCCTTTAATCACTGAAATTCGGTCATAACTTTCAGGGGAAATATAAGACGTTGGTGCATCCATACGACTCGGACACGCCCCTAGATTTTCTGTGCCATCGGTCAAAATTTTAATGCGTGAACCAAACATGCCACGGAAGGTTGGATCTGCATTGGTTCCCCCATTTTTAATAGCACTAAAACCTACAATACTTTTTAAATAATCGGCCCCATCACTGGCAGGTATCGGTTGAATCGGCTGTTTGGGATTGGCACGAACAATCAGGCCATTGGCATCATTCCCCTGATGTGATGTCACCACAATCGGTGCCAAAGTCTGTACCGCATTGGTTTCCGTCATCTCTACGGACATCTCGTCAGCCATCACAGAAGTTGAATAGCAGGCAACACAAATTGCAGCCGCAAGAGGCTGTAGAAAAAATTTAGGCTGAGCCATGTTTATCTCACAAAATACATAAATAAAGGCGTACCTGAGTCCTCAACGACCCAAGTTAAAAAAAACGTCGGATTTATGCAGCGAGTGGTGGGGCTCGACCTTGCGGAAGTAAAAAGAGTTGTTGAAGAACAAACCAGACATGCTTGAAAGCTTTTTGAAAAGCAATTAAACGAACTTGAATTCGATCAAGCACTTCTTTTACATCAAGTTCAGGAGGCAAAACCAAATTGCCATAGACCGTACAATACTGACATTGATGACTGGCATCATGTTCATGGGCAGTATGATCGACTTGAACCTGCTCTGCGTGAGCGGAAGAGGAATGGTGTGAATGTGCGGTATGTTCAGCATGAACATTGGGAAGTAAAAGTGCACGCGTAATGGTTTCGCAGACCGGAGCAACTTGATATTGCTTGGGCAACAATGGCTGTAAAAAAACAGCAATCTGCAAAAAAACGGCTGCAAAGGACAGCAGCACTCCACTACGAAACAATACAAGCAAACCCTAACATTTGTCTGACCCAAGTATAACAAAGCCCAATCGAAATTGGGCTTGTCTCAGGTATTTTTTAACCGCGATCAATTAACGTTTAACTGCGACTTTATCTTTTTGACGTTGGCGAACCAATTTTTCCACTTTGTCACGTGCACGTTGACGTTTCAAAGGCGATAGATAGTCGACGAATAACTTACCATTTAAGTGATCCATTTCATGTTGGATACAAACTGCGAGAAGTCCGTCCGCTTCCACTTCAAATGATTGACCTTCAAGGTTAATTGCCTGAATTTTTACACGTGACGGGCGCTCAACTTTATCGTATATTTGAGGCACTGATAAACAGCCTTCTTCATAGGGCTGCGTCTCTTGCGTCAATGGCGTAATTTTGGGGTTAATAAACACCATGGGTTGATCTTTTTCTTCAGATAAATCCATGACTATCAGCTGAATATGGTGATCTACCTGTGTTGCTGCCAGGCCAATTCCCGGTGCTTCATACATAGTTTCAAACATGTCGGCTGCTAACTGACGAATTTCATCAGTAACTTCTTCGACTGGTTTTGCAATGGTACGAAGACGGGGATCGGGGAAACTTAAAATAGGTAATAAGGCCATACGACGTCCTCACTTATGCCATTGATCAAAAAACAAAATGAAGGAATGCTTCATCAAAAAATTGTGTGTAATATCGTTATTATAACGCAGTTACATACATAATTTTAGGAATTATGATAATGAAAAAGGTTTTGAAGGGCATGCCAACTTTTAGTGCCTTGGGGTTTAAAAAACAATTATTGGCGCTTACAGTCTGTGTAAGTGTGGGGATGGGAATGGTCAGTGTTGCAGAAGCTGCCCCTGCTCGTAACGTCAATCCACCATCATTGAAGGCAGGTGCGCCTCAAGTTTATGTGGTGAAAAAAGGCGATACGTTGTGGGATATTTCCAAGCGCTTCTTAAAAAATCCTGTGCGCTGGCCTGAAATCTGGGCGAGCAATAAACACGTGAAAAATCCGCACTGGATTTTCCCAGGTGACCGCCTACTCATGTGTACCTACAATGGCCGCCCAATCATCGGTAAAGATGAGGGTGATGGCTGTGAAGGTATTATTCGTCGCTATACAGGTGGCACTAAACTTCAACCACAAGTTCGTGTTGAATCCCTCAACAGTGCGATTCCGGTTATTCCATTGGAATATATTAAGCAATGGCTTGAGCGCAGCATGATTGTTGCCGCTGATTCTGTTGAAGGCACACCTTACATTTTAGGTACAGCTGATCAACGTGTATTGGCAGCCAAAGGCCAAACAGTTTATGCACGCGGCCAAGGCATGCAAGTCGGTCAACGATATGCTGTTTACCGTGAAGGCGAACCGTACATCTTTACCGATGCAAACGGCAAAAAATACAACGCAGGTTTAGAACTGACTCAAGTCGCTTCAGGTGTTGCCGTTCGTGGTGAAAATGACATTACCACTTTAGAACTGACCGATACTTATAATGCCGAAGTTCGTCGTGGCGATCGTGTTCTTCCTGAATATGACCCAATGCTGCCAACGCTGTTCTATCCAACCAATGCTGAAAATGTCACTGCTGGCGGTAGTATTGTTCGTGTCATGGGCTCGATTGGTACTGCAGCGGTTCACAGTGTTGTGACGATCGACCGTGGTAGCTTGCAAGGCGTTCAATCTGGTCAAGTCTTTAGCGTGAACCAAAAAGGTGAAATCGTGACTGATCCGAAAACCAAAGAACGTGTTCAACTTCCAGGACAACGTATTGGCAACATCATGGTATTCAAAACGTTTGATAACTTAAGCTATGCTTATGTACTTGAGAGCGAATTACCAATCAAAGTGGGTGCAACGATTCAGCCACCACTGATGGATGACTAAGACCAAATCCATAAAAATGAGGCTGTATTTCAGCCTCATTTTTTATTATCCAACAACGATATCACTGATCATTTTAAACCATAAAAAGAAGACATATTCAAAGGTCTCATTATGCTCAACTCATTGACTGACTTGCATTTAGATTACATTCGCCTATGGTTTGTGGTGCAACACTCACTTCGTAGTTTCTATAAAATTCAGCAGCACTATCCTGCCCTACACCACGCCCTTAAGCCTGATCAAATCACCATATGGCAAAAATTAGGACTGCATAAAAATCATTTACAGCGCTTTGAAGAATTTCATAGCCCAAGTGGACAGCTTAGTTTTGAAAAATGTCTCAAGGATATTGAACAATACAGTGACTTTGTACTGATTCCTGAAGACCTAAACTATCCACAACAGCTTTTACCTTATAGCGACAAGCCGCCCATTCTATTTGGACAAGGCAATGCCCAAGCCTTGATGCAACCACAGATTGCGATTGTAGGTAGTCGCAAACCCAGTCCCCAAGGTCGGCAAATTGCCTATGATTTTGCTTATTATCTAAGTGAGCAAGGGTTCTACATCAATAGCGGTTTAGCACAAGGAATTGATGAAGCGGCACATCGCGCTGCCATACAACACCACAGAACCATTGCCGTGATGGGTACAGGTTTAGATCAAACTTATCCGACCGCACATCAGCGTTTAAGACAAGAAATCATCCAACATGGGGGAACCGTAATCAGTGAGTTTCTTCCACACACTCCCCCCCTGCAACACCATTTTCCACATCGAAATCGTATCGTCAGTGGGCTCAGCCTTGGTGTCATCGTGGCGGAGGCGGCATTAAAAAGTGGTTCACTGATCACAGCTCAACGCGCTGCCGAACAAGGCAAATCTATTTTTGCCATCCCAGGCCATATTTATAGTGAGTCACATCAAGGTTGCCATCAACTCATACGCGAAGGTGCAATTTTGATTGATCATCCACAACAGGTCATTGAAGACTTGGCATTGGCTACACAATGGCAATCGCAGGCTGCCGAAACCTTAACAACCACCGAAATAGAGACACCCAAAACAGCAACACCAGACACCCCTCCACCCGAACCTATACCAGAACATTTAATTGCGCTGTATCGGCAGCTTGATTGGGTCGGCCAAAGCCTTGATCAATTGTCCATTCAACTCAAAATTGATACCGCGACATTGACCAGTCAACTGATGGAATTAGAGTTAATCGGCTATGCCACACAACAAGCCGGACACTACTTACGTTGTCGAATGGGTAAATTAGGTTCACAATAGTCCTTTGTCGAATCAGATAAGGTCTATAGAAATGATTACCACCTCTGTTGCAGAAGCAGCTTCCTGTCTTAAAAAAGGTCAGGTTCTCGCATATCCTACAGAGGCTGTTTGGGGATTGGGCTGTGATCCCTACAATGAGCAAGCCTTTCTCGAAATTTTGCGCTTAAAACAACGTCCCATTGAAAAAGGGGTGATTTTATTGGCTGCCAATGTCGCTCAAGTTGAACACCTGCTCCAAGGATTAACAGAAGATATGCGTCAGCAAGTCATTGCGACATGGACCAACCGTAAACCCAATGAGCGTGCAACCACATGGTTATTACCAGCTGGTGACCATATTCCAACATGGATTAAAGGCAATCATCCAAAAGTCGCAGTCCGTGTGACTACCCACTCTTTATGTGTGGCTTTATGCCAAGCTTTTAATGGCTTTATTGTGTCTACCAGTGCCAATCCTGCGGGATTAACCCCTGCACGTTCCTTACAAGAAGCCAATCAGTATTTTGCTAATGAACTAAATTACTTAAATGGTGATCTCGGCCTAAGCCAAGAACCAAGCAAAATTATTGATGCTGAAACAGGTGAAATCATCCGCGCATAAGCTCGGATGCCTGTCTATACCTGCCTTTTAGAAAATACAAACAAAAAAAAGCTCAGCCATATAGGGATGGCTGAGCATAAAAAAGGATGTGTATAAAATCACATCCAGAGGGTCTTGCAATCTCTGGGTAAATATCAAGTAATTATTTAGAACTACTTCATCATCTACGATGAAAGTATTATGTAATATTTTTTTAAATTTAACAAATATATTTTTTATATAAATAAAACTACTGATAAGCACTTTATTTCTGATTTTATAACTACTTAGTCAAAATATGTATCTATTTTTGATTGATTTTTAAGACGAGAATTTATTTTTTTAATTCAGTTTTACACTCAAAAAACCATTTTCAAAAGATTTGCTCTATAAAAAATAAGTTTGTTTGCCTGTTTTTTAATCAAAAATTCTCATAAATTTTCAACTTTTTACTAGATTTACTTACGCTGTGCCAAGATCACCCCAGTAATCGCCATCACTGTGCCAACGGTATGATAAATCATCCACTGCTCAGCCAACCAGAAATAGGCAATAATCGCGGTAAATACCGGCATCAAATTCATAAAAATACTGGTGCGATTCGGGCCGAGATGTTGTACAGCCAACATCCATACCAACGGTGCAATCAATGATGGAAAAATTGCCGCATAAAATACACTTGGCGCATTGGCAGGATTAATCGCGTCTATGCCTAAATACAATACGAATGGCAAGTGATATAAAACGGCAAAGAAAATTTGTACATATAAGCTCAACAGTAGCGGAAGTTTCAATTGCCATTTTTTTAAAAACACCCCATAAAAGGCATAAAAGAACACTGCGAAAATCATGAGGATATCGCCGAAATGTCCGCCCATATTCAGTAATTGACTGAAATCTCCTTGCGCAATGACAAACAATAGCCCCGTAAATGAAATCGCACAGCCTAGGATGGCATAGCGGTTGGGCACATCTTTAATTAAGAAAAATGCAACGGCAATCGTAAACACAGGGATAAAGGCATTGATGATGCCCATATTGGTCGCAGTCGTATAATGCGCAGCGGTATAGCCCAAGCCTTGATATAACACCATGCCAAAAGCACTCAGCACAGCCAATTGCTGCCAATGCTGCCCGATAAGCTGTCTTTGCTGCCAAACGGTTTTGAGCATAAATGGGGTCAGGATCAAAAATGCAATAAACCATCGATAAAAACTGATACTGACTGGTGAAATATAATCAGTCACATAGCGGGTGACGGTAATATTTAACGACCATATAAATACTGCGATTAGAGGCAAACAAATTGCAAATTTCGCCCAACGCGTTTGAAGCAACATGTCTGACTCCTCAAGATATTGTGCAAATATTGGTCTAGGTATTTTGAGTGATGTCTGTTTTAATTGAAATACATGATTTCAGACATTTATATTGTAGTTCAGACATCGACTCTTAGGCTTATATGGCATCAGCACCGATTGAACAACAGATCGAGCTTTTTGAAGCGCACTACACCACATTAGATGCGGTCTATCCGCACAGTTGTCTTTGGGGTGATTTTAATTTTTGTCTCGATGGTATTTTCGAGTATGAGATACAAGGACAACACCATCTCTCACCTGCCAGTTATGGGGTGTGGATTCCCCCACATACAGAACATTGCTCGGTCGCGATTGATGAGCAACCTATTCATTATGTGGCAGTCCGACTGGCAGCAGATCTCTGCATAGATTTCCCCAAGCAGACTGAAGTGTTTAGCATCCAGCCTTTCTTTCGTTTGTTGGTGCAAGAAATTTTGACCTTTTCTACAGAGCAACATACCACACCACCCTATCGACACCTGCTACAGGTCTTATTCGACCAGTTAAAAGCAGCGCCCAAACATCAACATTATTTACCGCAAAGCCATGATGCAGTGTTAAAGCCGATCTTGGTGCAGCTTGCAGATGTAGATCATTTTAGCTTGAGCCTACAGCGATGCTTAGCCAATGTGGGTTTGAGTGAGCGTCAGTTACTGCGGCTGAGTCAGCACGAACTACAAATGAGCCTTTCTGAATGGCGAAACCGTGCCAAAATTATTTATGCCATTCAACAACTCCGCGCTGGTCAGTCTATTAAAGCTCTCAGCTATGAATTGGGTTATCAACACAGCTCAAGCTTTATTGAGTTTTTTAAACGCTATACAGGAAAAACCCCAAACCAACACCGTGCCACTAGTTAAATGCCAAGCACTCAAGCAAGCCTCAGCTCGAATTCTGCAAACTACTACAAAAATTATGCGAAAAGCCTATCGATAAAAGCTTGCTGTTCACCAGATTTCCCTTTAAAACAAGGATGAAAGGCACAACTTCAATTAGGAACGAATATGTCAGCTTCAGTTTACGATATCCCGGTAAAAACCATCCAAGGTGATGACACCACACTCAATCAATACCAAGGCAAGGTTTTATTATTGGTCAATGTGGCCTCTAAATGTGGGCTAACACCGCAATATGAAGGCCTAGAAAAACTCTATACAGAGAAGAAATCACAAGGTTTTGAAGTCTTAGGTTTTCCTGCCAATAACTTTTTAGAACAAGAACCTGGTTCTGAAGCTGAAATTCAAGAATTTTGCTCAATCAACTACAAGGTTGATTTCCCACTTTTTGCAAAAATTTCTGTGGCAGGCGCGGATAAACACCCACTTTATCAAACCTTAACCCAAGCCATCCCTGAACGCATTGGTGAAGGCCCATGGTGGGATGATTTAGTTGAATACGGTTTAACTCCAAATCCTAAGCCTGAAGTTTTATGGAATTTTGAAAAATTCCTCGTGAATAAACAAGGCGACGTTGTGGCACGATTTGCACCTGACATCAAGGCAGATGATGCACGTATTGTCGATGCTATCAACGCTGAATTAGCCAAATAATTCGACAATGTTTCAATCTCTCAGTTAAGATTATTATGATTTTAACTGAGATTTATCATTTTAAAATACGAAAGCTCAACAGCACAGTAAACAAAACACACCGTTAAAAAACCAAATCCTGAACAAGAAAAAAGTCGTAAATCCTTCACATGATTGACGTTCTGGACAAAAAGTACCTTCTAAATACCGTGGTCATAGCTACAAGGTAGACCACAACAAATACAAAAACCTGTCTAAACCAGGTAAAAACCAACAATGGATTAAAGTGAGTGGCGACTACATTTTAATGAATGCCGTCAGCCACGCCATTATCAAAATCATTGCGGGTTAAACCCACCAAAACATCAAAAGAGGGCAAATGCCCTCTTTTTTTTGTTCAAGCGATTATTTTGTTATTGCTTTGCAACAATCTATTTTTAATCCACATTCTGCCCCTATATTCAAAGCATAGACTTAACACATAGTGATGATTGAATGAAAAAGCTCGTGCAGAATGCCCTTCTCCCTTTTGCCATTTTTAGTGGTGTTTTGGTGCTGATCGGTTGTGACCCTGCAACAGCACCTGAGCAAGACATTCAAACTACCACTGAAGAAGTTGAATTATCCAATACGGCTTCCTCTGAGCATCATGAAGCAACTGAAACAGAATCAGCGGCTCAGCAACAAAATCTAAAAAGCGGCAATATGTTTTACATTGTCCGTGATGTCGCCGACATGCAATTGAAAGCGGGCAGCTATGTTGAGCAATTGAAACAAACCCAAAGCGATATTGAAACGGCAGTCAATAGCCAAGACCCGATTCAACTACAAAAAGCAGCCGATCAGCTGCAACAACAATTGAAAGGTTTTAATCAGGCACTCAGTGGACTGAACCTAAAAAGTACTGAAATCAATGATATTCGCAGCAATTTACAAGCTGCCAATCAGCAAGTTTTGGCTTCACCCTTTTTAAATGGTCAAATGGATTTAACTCAAGTCGATATTCAGAAAATTAAAAATCAAATGGGTAATATCCAACTGGAGATGGTTAAACTTGCCAGCATGATCATTTCAGATCATTCAGCTCAAGAAAAAACATCAGAAAGCTAATTTTCTCTTAGCTCTAAACATGCAAGACAGACCTTTCAATCATACTGAATCGGTCTGTCTTGATTTTGCTCTATGTTATGTTGCCTGTGGGATTTTGCATTAAAGCCGCATATCAATCACGATACGGCCATCAATTTTACCTTTTTCCATACGATCAAAAATATCGTTGATATTTTCGAGCGGTTCAACATGAATATGTGCTCTGACTTTACCGCGCGCAGCGATAT
Organism: Acinetobacter sp. YH12063; assembly: GCF_013419715.1. NCBI lineage: Bacteria > Pseudomonadati > Pseudomonadota > Gammaproteobacteria > Moraxellales > Moraxellaceae > Acinetobacter > Acinetobacter sp. YH12063. The sequence goes on from NZ_VOZO01000009.1 coordinate 15,042, forward strand.
CTAGTGCTTCTTTTAAATCCAGACGTGTCCCAACAATTGAACCACGTACCGTAATTCCCTCCAGCACCATATTAAAGATCGACAAGTCAAAAGTTCCGGGTGGCAAACCATTTAAGACCATGGTACCTCCACGACGGACAATGGCAACAGCCTGCTCAAAGGCCTTCGGAGAAACCGCCGTCACCAAGACACCATGACAGCCTTCACCCGTTGCCTGCAACACTGCTTCTTTTACATCGGTTTTTAAGGCATTAATGCCGACATCGGCACCGAGATTTTTGGCCAATTCAAGTTTTGAGTCATCAACATCAATCGCTACGACATTAAAGCCCATTGTTTTGGCATATTGCACTGCCACATGACCTAGACCACCAATACCGGAAATGGCGACCCAATCCCCAGTTTTGGCCTCGGTCATTTTCAATCCTTTATAAACAGTGACACCAGCACATAGAATAGGTGAGATTTCTAATAGATCGACACCTTCAGGAATCACACCGACGTAATCACCATCTGCTAAGCAATATTCTGCAAAGCTGCCGTTGACTGAATAGCCTGAGTTCTGTTGTTGTTTACATAAGGTTTCCCAGCCCGCATAGCAATGATCACAATGCCCACACGCTGAATATAACCAAGGAATCCCGACGATATCACCAACTTTTAAATGTTCAATTCCTTCACCAATTTCAACTACTTCACCGACACCTTCATGTCCAGGGATAAAAGGTAAGGTTGGCTGAACAGGCCAATCGCCATGCATGGCATGTAAGTCGGTATGACAGACACCTGTCGCGATAATTTTGACCAAGACTTTGCCCGGCGTGACTTTAGGAATTTCGACTTGTTGTATTTGTAGTGGTTGATTAAATGCAGTCACTACGGCTGCTTTCATTGTTGCCATATTTATTCTCTCCATCTTATAAGTGTTGAGATTATTTTTTAAACAACCTAGCTCTACTATAGAGGAAGAATAAATTGGTCGGCGTGATGAATTTGTAAGCAATTCTCTCGGTTTGCTACTTCTTGTGATTCAGTACCTGATGATCGGTTGATCGACCACACATCACAAAGTGCCATGCTGTAAATTCACAATATTTTTTAATCTAAAACTTCCCACATAGTGTTAAGAACCGATATTCAAACATTTGAAACGCATAGAATTTTTAAGCATAGAAAATCTCCCAACCAGAAAATAAACAACTGCCTCTTTTTCCTATTTTAAGATTGAGCAAATTCAAAGGTATTACAGTTTTTATCTTGTCCAAGTGCGCGCTGAACATCTTGTTTAAAGCGTGCTTGGGCAAAGGTATATTGCTTCGGCAAAAATAAGGTAATACGTGTCGTCTGTGGATCTAAACTTTCGACCAACATTTTATGCAAATACGCCCCATGTTCAGTCCGTGCCATCAATGTCCCCTGCTCCAAATGCTCTTCTAAACGATTGTCGGTATAGACGTAGCGATTGTTCGCAGTAAACGCAACACAGTGATTATAGGCTTGTCGCAGATTTCGAAAGGCGGTCAAATATGGGATCTCAAGCTCCGTACTGATGCCATTATCAACCGATTCAGCGACTAGTGCAGCTTCAGTCGGAAGATTGGGTGTCGTGACGTATTGGCTTTGGCATGCAGCGAGCAAACCACAACAGAGACACAGCGATAAACTGGTAAAAAATTTGAGCATACAGACCTATGTAAATTGTTCTTATTCATTTTGCAGCGATTGTAGCAAAACTGCGTTGCTGATTTAATACTCTATTATTCATTCCATGCTTTCATTGCAGACACCATGCAGCTGATTATTTTTACAGGCGTTCAAGCCTCTGGCAAATCCACCTTTTACATGTTGAATTTATATCATAGCCATTTACGTATTAATTTGGATATGTTGAAAACCCGACATCGGGAAAATATGATCTTTGAAGCTGGTTTGGCATCCAAAACGAAAATGGTGATTGATAATACCAACCCAGATCGGGAAGCTCGTGCTCGCTATATCCAACGTGCAATTGATGCAGGTTTTGAGGTGATTGCTTATTATTTTGAAACCGATTTGGACAGTACCTTAAAACGCAACAGTTTTCGTGAAGGCAAAGCCCATATTCCAGAAGTTGGCGTGCGTGCTACTTATCGCAAACTTCAAGTTCCATCACAGGATGAAGGCTTTGATCTAATTTTTAAAATTAAAATTATCAGTCACGGCGAGTTTTCAATTTTACCCATGCATGAATAACAACCATTAACCTGCTTTTTGGCTATCTTGCCATTTTTTAAAAGCCGATTGCATGGCCTGACGTTCATATGGTTTCACTAAACGACTTTCTAATGAAGCAAAATCACCTTTATAGGCAGCAGCAACCATCGATTTTGCCAGTTCTTGAATACTCACGCGCCCACGGTGTTCATATTGTTGAACTTCTTCATGGGTGAGTTCAACATCCCAACATGACACTACAGAACTGAGATCAACCGCAATGCTCAAGTAATATTGATCAAAGTCTTGATAAAGTTCCCAAAAATGCGGCTCATAGGCGATAAGGTTCATGGTGCAATGCTAGCTGATTGAATTTAATCACTATAAAGATTGTATTGAATAAAATATATTCAACTTTAGATTGATCAGTTTTTCAAAGAATTTAGGGATAAAAAAACCACCCTTTCGGGTGGCTCTTTCAATCTCAAACTGCGTCTTATTGAGCGCGGTTTTTGATTTTGCGGATGGTTTCCAACTGAGCAGCAGTTTCTGCAAGAGCAGCCAAAGCAGCAGCTGAGTCCAAGTCGCTCTTTTGATTTGCTAACAACTGTTCAGCTTGTTTACGAGCTTCAATAATTGCTGCTTCATCAAGGTTGTCAGCACGTACTGCAGTATCTGCAAGTACAGTAACAACGTGCGGTTGAACTTCTAGTACACCACCTGATACATAGATTAATTCTTCTGTACCATTTTCAAGCAGAACGCGGATTGCGCCCGGCTTGAGCAAAGTTACTAGTGGCGCATGGCCAGGCATAATACCCAACTCACCACCAGCACCTTTAGCAATTAGCATAGTTACAGTGCCAGAGTACAAAGACTCTTTAACACTTACAACGTCACATTGCATAGTTGACATGAGAATCTCCTAAATTAGGTAACTAATTAAAGTTTCTCAGCTTTAGCAATAACTTCGTCAATACCACCAACCATGTAGAACGCTTGTTCTGGAATGTGGTCGTATTCACCAGCTAGAAGACCTTTAAAGCCACGAATTGTTTCTTTAAGCGGTACAAGTTTACCAGGAGCACCAGTAAACACTTCAGCTACGTGGAACGGTTGAGAGAAGAAACGTTGGATCTTACGTGCACGGTATACAGTAAGTTTGTCTTCTTCAGCCAATTCGTCCATACCAAGAATCGCGATGATGTCTTTCAATTCTTTGTAACGTTGAAGAACGTTTTGAACTGAACGAGCGATTTCGTAATGCTCAGTACCCACTACAAGTGGATCTAACTGACGTGAAGTAGAGTCAAGTGGATCGATCGCTGGGTAAATACCAGAAGATGCGATGTCACGGCTCAATACAACAGTCGCGTCCAAGTGAGCGAAGGTAGTAGCAGGCGATGGATCTGTTAAGTCATCGGCAGGTACGTATACCGCTTGGATTGACGTAATAGAACCAGACTTAGTAGACGTAATACGTTCTTGAAGAACACCCATCTCTTCTGCAAGAGTCGGTTGGTAACCTACTGCAGATGGCATACGACCTAGAAGTGCTGATACTTCAGTACCCGCTAGTGTATAACGATAGATGTTGTCGACGAACAATAGAACGTCACGGCCTTTACCGTTTTCGTCTTTTTCGTCACGGAAGTACTCAGCCATAGTCAAACCAGTCAACGCTACGCGTAAACGGTTACCTGGTGGCTCATTCATCTGACCGTAGACCATTGCTACTTTGTCTAGAACGTTAGAGTCTTTCATTTCGTGATAGAAGTCGTTACCTTCACGAGTACGTTCACCAACACCAGCAAACACAGATAAACCTGAGTGAGCTTTCGCGATGTTGTTGATCAACTCCATCATGTTTACAGTTTTACCAACACCGGCACCACCGAACAGACCAACTTTACCACCTTTAGCGAACGGGCAAAGTAAGTCAATGACTTTAATACCAGTTTCTAAAAGGTCAGTAGAAGCCGCTTGTTCTGCATAAGAAGGCGCTTGACGGTGAATTGGTAAACGAGCTTCAGTACCAACAGGACCAGCTTCATCGATCGGGCGACCAAGAACGTCCATGATACGACCTAAACATGCAGTACCTACAGGTACAGAGATAGGCGCGCCAGTGTTAGTTACAGTAAGACCACGCTTAAGGCCTTCAGTAGAACCCATTGCAATAGTACGAACTACGCCATCACCAAGTTGCTGCTGAACTTCTAATGTAGTTTCAGTACCATCAACATGGAGAGCGTCATAGATCTTAGGAACGCTGTTACGTTCAAACTCGACGTCGATAACCGCGCCGATGATCTGAATGATACGACCGCTACTCATTGCTGTCTCCTCAATTCAAACTAATAATGTTAAACGGCAGCGGCACCACCAACGATCTCAGAGATTTCCTGAGTAATCGCGGCTTGACGCAGCTTGTTATAAATAAGTTGTAGGCTCTTGATCAATTCACCCGCGTTATCAGTTGCAGCTTTCATTGCAACCATACGAGCAGACTGTTCACATGCGATGTTTTCAATCACACCTTGATAAACCATAGACTCAATGTAACGAACCAATAAACCATTTAAAAGCTCTTCAGCTTCTGGTTCATAGATATAGTCCCAACCGTATTGACGGTTTAGACCTTCGCTTTCCTCAGCAGCTGCTAAAGGAACAAGCTGTTCGATTTTTTGGTTTTGAGTCATGGCGTTGACAAAGCCGTTTGACACTAGATAAATACGATCTAACTCGCCTTTATCAAACGCGTCTAACATCACCTGTACAGAACCAGTTAACTGTTCAAGACTCGGAGCATCACCTACGTTTGTAGTTGCACCAAGAACTTTACCGCCGTAGTTTTTAAAAAACGAAACCGCTTTTTGACCAATTAAAGCAAATTGAACTTCAATTGACTGCTCTTGTTGCTGTTGTACGTGTTTTACCACTTTTTTGAACAAGTTAATGTTCAAACCACCAGCAAGGCCACGATCTGAAGAAACAATGATATAGCCAACGCGCTTTACAGGACGTTCAACCATATAACGGTGTTTGTATTCAGGGTTCGCTTGTACCAAATGAGCAATTACACGGTGCATATTTTCGGCATACGGACGGCCTTGAGCCATGCGCTCTTGCGCACGACGCATCTTAGAAGCTGCTACCATCTGCATCGCGCGAGTAATTTTCTGCGTGCTTTTGATACTAGCTACTTTGGCGCGAATTTCTTTTAAATTTGCCATACGCTTAACCTAGTATTCGAAAGCCCTTTCGAGCTTCCGAAGGTTGATCCGTGAACCAAACCAAAACCAGATTCAACACAGTTGAATCTTAGTAAGTTTGAGTCGCTTTAAAGCTTTCAATACCTGCTTTGATTGCTGCTTCGATTTCTTTATCGTAAGCACCAGTCTCGTCAATTTTTTGCATTAACGCAGCATTTTCTGAACGGAAGTAAGAGATCAACGCAGCATCAAATGCAACGATTTTCTTCACTTCTACGTCAGCCATGTAGCCTTCGTTAGATGCATAAATTGAAACAGCTTGGTCAGCAATTGAGTATGGAGCATATTGTTTTTGCTTCATAAGCTCAGTTACACGTTGACCATGTTCAAGCTGTTTACGAGTTGCTTCGTCAAGGTCAGAAGCGAACTGAGCAAACGCAGCTAATTCACGGTATTGCGCAAGAGCGGTACGGATACCACCTGACAATTTTTTGATGATCTTAGTTTGAGCAGAACCACCAACACGTGATACAGAGATACCCGCGTTCACAGCAGGACGAATACCTGCGTTGAATAATGATGTTTCTAAGAAGATCTGACCGTCAGTAATCGAAATTACGTTTGTAGGTACGAATGCAGATACGTCACCGGCTTGAGTTTCAATAATCGGTAATGCAGTTAATGAACCAGTTTGGCCTTTAACTTCACCGTTAGTGAATTTCTCAACGTAGTCAGCAGATACACGTGAAGCACGTTCAAGTAAACGTGAGTGTAGATAGAATACGTCACCAGGATATGCTTCACGACCTGGTGGACGACGTAGAAGCAATGAAATTTGACGGTAAGCAACAGCTTGTTTAGACAAGTCATCATAAATGATAAGCGCGTCTTCACCGCGGTCACGGAAGTACTCACCCATTGTACAACCAGCATACGGAGCAAGATACTGCATCGCTGCAGGATCAGCTGCAGCAGCTGCTACAACAGTTGTGTACGCCATAGCGCCAGTTTCTTCTAGCTTGCGCACAACGTTAGCGATAGTCGATTGTTTTTGACCAATTGCTACGTATACACATTTAATGCCAGAATTTTTCTGAGCGATGATCGCATCGATCGCCATAGCTGTTTTACCAGTTTGACGGTCACCGATGATCAACTCACGTTGACCACGACCAACAGGGATCATTGTATCTACTGATTTATAACCAGTTTGTACAGGTTGATCCACTGATTGACGCCAAATTACGCCTGGTGCTACTTTTTCAACAGCATCAGTAAGTTTTGCGTCAATAGGGCCTTTACCATCAATTGGGTTACCAAGAGCATCTACTACACGGCCTAAAAGTTCTGGACCAACCGGAACTTCTAATACACGACCTGTGCAACGAGCTTTTTGACCTTCTTGAAGGCTTAAGTAGTTACCTAAGACAACGGCACCCACTGAATCCTGTTCTAGGTTCAGTGCCATACCAAATAAGCCGCCGTCGAATTCGATCATTTCACCGTACATTGCATCAGCAAGGCCGTGAATGCGCACAATACCGTCGGAAACCATAACAATGGTCCCTTCGTTCTTAGCGGTCGCGCTGGTGTCCAGATCGCCGATACGCTGTTTAATGAGCGCACTGATCTCGGATGGATTCAGTTGTTGCATTGCGCTATACCTCAATCTTTTTAAAGTTCAGTCTTCGAGCTGTTAAGCAAGAAGACGAGTCCGCATTTTTTCAAGCTTGTTAAGCGCAGAATCATCTATCACTTGGTCGCCTGCACGAATAACTACACCCGCGATTAACGCTGGGTTAACTTCTACAGAAACATTTACGGCAGCTTCGAATTTTTTCTCTAATGCATGCGCAAGTAATTGTTCTTGTACAGAAGTCAATGGGAATGCAGATTCAATCACTACATCCACAGTATTGTTATTCTGTGATTTGAGCTGTTCGTATTCTTCTGAAATTTCAGGAAGAAGTGCCAGACGGTCATTATCGGCAAGCAATGTCAAAAAGTTTGACACTGCTGCTGTCTGGTCTTCACCTAAAACTTTTGCGAAAACACTTACCTGCTCAGCAGGAGTAAGCTCAGGGCGATTTAGATAAGCTGAAAATGCTTCGTCTTGCACCGCAGCACTGAGCAAATTCAATGCATTTGACCAAGCGTCAGTTGCATTTTGCTCAGAAGCGTAAGCAAATGCTGCTTTAGCGTATGGGCGTGCCAACGTCAAGAGTTCAGCCATAATCCGCCTCTCTTAAAGTTTAGCAGCCAGCTGAGTCAGCATGGCATTGTGAGCTTCTGCGTCAACTTGCTGGTTCAGAATTTTTTCTGCGCCAGTAACTGCAAGAGCAGCAACTTGTTGACGTAATTCTTCGCGAGCAGCATTGATTTCAGTATCAACAGCTTCTTTAGCTTGTTGACGAATACGCTCACCTTCAGCCGCAGCTTGAGTACGCGCTTCTTCTACCAATTGCGCACCACGACGGTTCGCTTGTTCGATCAATTGAGCCGCTTGTGCTTTAGCCGCGTCTAATTCAGCTTTCACTTGTGCTTGCGCATCCGCAAGGTCAGCTTTTGCTTTTTCAGCAGCGTTTAAGCCATCAGCGATTTTACGCTGACGCTCACTAATCGCATTGATTAGTGGTGGCCATACAAACTTCATGCAGAATGCGACAAAAATCGCAAATGCAATCGCTTGGCCAATCAATGTGAGGTTGATATTCATTGCTATTCCTCAATAGTTTAATTTAGGAATTAAGCTGATTAACCTACAAATGGATTAGCGAAGATGAAGAACAAGCCAATACCAACACCGATCATAGGCACAGCATCAAGAAGACCTGCGATTAAGAACATACGAGTTTGAAGTTGTGGAGCCAATTCTGGTTGACGAGCAACAGCTTCTAAGAAACGGCCGCCTAGAAGACCAAAACCAATCGCAGTACCTAAAGCACCAAAAGCGATCAAGATAGCAGATGCAATTGCAACTAGACCTAAAGTGAGTTCCATGATAATTCCTCAGAGGTTAGGTTTATACCAAATTAAGTTAAAAAATTGTGTGCCCAACCACCCTTTGACAGTTGAGCAATACCATTAATGCTTTTCGCTAGCCATACTCATATATACGATAGTCAACATCATGAAAATGAATGCTTGTAACGTAATAACAAGAATATGGAAGATCGCCCAAGGCACAGACAACGCCCACTGGATCCAGAACGGTAGTAATGCGATCAAGATGAAGATCAACTCACCCGCATACATGTTACCGAACAGTCGAAGAGCCAATGAGATTGGACGTGCAATAAAAGTTACTAATTCAAGAATAATGTTTACTGGAATAAGTAATGCTTTTAAAACTGGGTTACTTGGGTTAAATGGGTTAAGTGCAAATTCTGCACCGAATCCGACAAGACCTTTCTCACGGATACTATAGAAAATAGTTAACGCAAATACTGATAATGCCATACCCAAGGTAATGTTAGGATCAGTAGATGGAACGATTTTGAAGTAAACGTGGTGAGGATCCATACCAAACACGTTAGCACCGATCAATTGAGCTGTATAAGGAATCCAGTCAACAGGGATCAAGTCCATCAAGTTCATGAGGAAAATCCACACGAAGATGGTCAATGCTAACGGCGCGATTAAGCGCGATTTGCCATGGAAAGTGTCACGGACACTTGAGTCAACGAACTCGATAATCATTTCGATTGCAGACTGGAACTTGGTCGGAACACCAGAGTTTGCAGCTTTCGCTACAACCCAGAACAACAAACAGAAAACTATACCAAGGCCAATAGACCAACCCATTGAATCCAAGTGAATAGCAGTGAACCCCATCTCTTGAGCTTCTTTAGCAGTCTCAGCTAACTTCCAAGTACCATCTGGCATTTTGCCATAGGTCAAGTTAGTCAAGTGATGCTGAATGTACTCGGTCGAAGTAAGGGCATGTTCTTCAGCAGCCATAAATCACACCTGGTCAATGTCAAAACTAATAGAGAAAACGAATATCGCGTGCTGCCTGATATCTCGTTACTCTCCAAAAAACTTTTCAATTTTTTGTTGTGTTTATACTCGTTTTTTTAAGCGTGTTGCCCAAAAAGGAGCGACCCACGACATACTTTGTACGAGCATAAAACCACAAAACAATGCCACCGCTGACAACGGTTTGACATTGATCAAAATCAAAATGAATCCAACAATCACGATTGCAAACTTGCCCATTAAGCCACGATACATGTTTGACAGCACCTGTTTAGAGGCGCGGGCACCAGCCGCACGAAACGACTGCCATGAAAAGTAGCTACTTGCTAGCCAGCATACCAACGCACCCAAAGCTGCACTATATGCTGTGATTGTGTCTTTAAGGACCCAACCAATCAGGGCTGAAACAGGAATCATTACTGCTTGTAAGATGACTAAAGCTTTCGCTAATCGTCGATCAATCATGCGACTAGTTCGACTCATTTTTGTTCACTCACAGCAATTCTGCTTGACAAGTTTAACTGATGATTATTTTTAATCGCAGGCATTATAGAGTTACACCCCTTAACTTGCAATCTTTTCCCGACCTTAGTCGTGTTTTTTTAAATTGGTAAACTGCTTTCAAACTAATCAATAGTTGTTTGTTTTTTACATTACTTTCGCGCATTTAGTGTGCATTTCAGGGTTTTATCAGCCAACATCTTCCATGCTGTTACAAAATCCCCTGCCCCACTCATGGTTTCGTCCACCGGCTGAAAGACGATGCCACCGAGCTTTTGATACTGATTTTGGCTGGCATGAGCTTCTGCAAGTAAGCATACTTTTGGCTGCGCGCGATGGTCTTTCAGGTATTTGATTTGTGCCAATGTCGGTGCGACATGTGGATCATCGGTCAACGCACCGGTAAATTTCAAATTCAGTGAGCGCTCAAGATATTGATAGGCATCGTGGTAGGACCAGTAAGGCTGAGCACGGCTCGACACATCAGTTTTTTGTGCTGTGACCAAGAGTTTCTGCGCAAATGCACGCGCATTGGCCCAATATTTTTCACGATGTTCTGGAAACTGTTGTGAACGTAAAGCAGCAATAAAAAAGCCGATTCGAACCGCATTGTTTGGTTCAAGCCAGACATGGGTATCGATTGTGCCTTTTAATGCATTGCCACGGACATCCCGTAATGGCAAAGCACTGATAATGCCTGAGTCTAAAATAGCGATACTTTTGCCACTTTCACCTAACATTTTTGCCAATGGCGCTTCGTGCGCTTGGCCTAGCCATAAAACGAGATTGGCATCTTGCACGGTTTTACGGTGCGCAGGCGTCAAACTCACATCATGTCCAGATTGATGGTCAAGCAATAGTTTTGGCTGCTCTACACCCTTGAGTACATCCTTCGCGATTAGATAAATCGGTTGTGTAGAAACAACGAGGCCTTGCGCCCAGCTCATCACACTGAATAAAGCCAAACTACAAAAAAGAAATACACGGGACATGGGGAGAGAGCACCATAAAATGAATAGTGTTATAATATAACAAAATCGTAAAAAAACCTACGTCTGTTCGTAAGTCCTTACGCTTCATGTTAAGATTTAAAGTCTTTTTCTTTATACAGTTTCGTACTCGAGGTTGGCTATGAGCGCATGTTCACACGAACATCATAATGCTTTGCATGGTGTACACGATCATCATAATGTCGAACAGCGCCTTGCTGAAGCTGAGAGTCTCTGTAGTGCGACGGGTGCTCGACTTACGCCCTTGCGTAAAGAAGTATTGGAACTGATCTTGAACGCAACGAGACCAATGGGTGCTTATGACCTTTTGGCTAAAATCAAAAGTGAGTCTGACCGACCTGCAGCGCCACCGACGGTATACCGTACGCTGGATTTTCTGCTTGAAAAAGGTTTGATTCACCGTCTAACGTCGATTAATGCTTACATCCCGTGTTGTCATCCGCGCGAAGGACATCAAGCCGCATTCCTGATTTGCACCGATTGTAAAATAGTCAAAGAAGCATCTGCTCAAGGCTTGATGGCGCAACTCGATGAATTGTCTGCATCCGATGGCTTTTCTGCACATCACAGTATTATTGAAATTTCAGGGATCTGTCAGCAGTGCCGCAGCAAACACTAAATATGAAGCCCATTGTGGCTTTAGAGCATGTTCATGTCCGAATCGATGAACGTGACATTTTAAAAAATGTAGATTTCGCCTTACACGAAAAAGAAATTGTCACCTTGATTGGTCCTAACGGTGCAGGCAAATCCACGCTCATCAAAGTGTTATTGGGTATTGTAAAACCTGTATCTGGTAAAGTGATCAGCATACAAAAATTAAAATTCTCATATGTGCCACAAAAATTTAATCCATCACACAGCTTACCGCTACGTGTGTGTGATTTATTGGCCCTAGAAAAATGTGATGCCAATATCAAGCAAGAAATTATTCGTGATACAGGCATTGCCAAGTTACAACAATCTAAAGTTCAGCAATTGTCGGGCGGCGAACGTCAACGCGTTCTGATTGCACGGGCTTTATTGCGTCAACCGAATGTATTGGTTCTGGATGAACCTATGCAAGGTCTGGATATCCAGTCTGAAGCGGAACTGTATGACTACGTGCGTAGCTTGCCAGAAAAATATGGCTGTGCAGTTTTGATGGTTTCTCATGATTTACAATGGGTCATGCAAGGCACGCACCGTGTGGTTTGCCTGAACAAACATATTTGTTGCAGTGGCTTGCCTGAAAATGTACAGCAACATCCTGAATATCAAGCGATCTTTGGAACAAATCGTGTGTTCTATCAACACCATCATGATCACTGTGCGCATGGCGATAGTGCAACGCCTTGCCAGCACGACTCTCGTCCCCATATTCACCCTGAACCGGAAGCATAATCCATGATGGAATGGCTACAACTCCTTTTGCCAGCATGGATCATGGGCACTTTGCTGGTGTTCCTGACTGCGCCGCTTGGCTGTTTAATGTTATGGCGTCGCATGTCATTTTTTGCGGACACCATGGCACATGGCACTTTACTCGGTGTCGCCATTGCCGGTGCGATGAGTCTACCGCTTTGGACAGGCGTTACATTGATTGCGCTCTTATTGGTTGCAATCTTATGGGTGTTACACGACCCTCGCTTGCCCAATGACGCCTTGCTCGCGCTATGTTCAGCAACACTCCTGTGCTCTGGCTTACTCTTCATACAACATTTGCCCAGCTTAAGACCTGAATTACTCAGCTATTTATTTGGTGATTTACTCACCATTTCTTGGTCAGATTTGCCTGTCTTTGCAATGGTGATCATTGTGGCACTGACCGTGCTGTATAAAAGTTGGCAATCGCAGATTCAGATTGCCATTGACCCCGATATTGCGGTCAGTGAAGGTGTCAGCGCTAAATGGCAACGTCTAATTTTTATGTTATTACTGGCATTATTTACCGTATTGGCTTTACGTGCTGTCGGCTCATTGCTGATGGGTGCATTGTTAGTGATTCCTGCATTAACCGCTCGTTTATTGGCGAATTCACCGAAGCAAATGGTGCTGTGGTCTTTCATCATTGCCCAAGTCGGTGTGACCGTGGGGTTATGGTCAAGTGCTGGTTTAAACACCTCTACAGGACTGACCATTGTATTAACTATGGCGCTGCTCTTTGCCCTAATTTTTATTATGCAAAAATTTAAGAAAGTGGCTTAAGTAGCAACGTTCATTGTTCAATTCGCGACATATCAAAAAAAAGCCATGCAGTTGCATGGCTTTTTTTGCACGTCAAATACGATACTCAGAATCATCTCACTGGATTTATTGATGCACCAAACTCAATAAGCTCGCCGCACAAGCAAATAATACCGCAAAAGCTCGATTCAAATATTTTTGTTGTTTGGGTGATTTTAACAACCGCAGCACTTTTGCAGCGAGACCGGTATACCCCGCCATGACAATCAAATCGATGCTAATCATTGTTGCAGCCATGATGACATATTGAATCCATTGGGGTTTGGATAAATCTAAAAACTGCGGCAAAACCGCCAACAAAAATACAATCGCTTTAGGGTTGCTCATATTGACCAAAAAGCCATGTACAACTAATTTTAAACGTGATTTATTTGGTAAATCTTGTTGGATTTCAATTGACTCTGTTGGCGCTGTCCACTGTAAATAAGCCAAATACAATAAATAGCCCACACCAAACCATTTCACGATCAGAAAAGCCCATGGTGTCGTCGCAAATAAGAACCCTGCCCCAGCTGCAACAATGACTATCTGAACCAAAAGTGCCAATTGCAGGCCGATGGCATTCCAATACCCATGCTTAAACCCATAATTCAAACCACTCGACATAGACGCAATTGCACCTGCACCTGGGGAAACACTAATCACCCAACATGCCAACATATATGCAATCCAGATTTGATAGGACATCATTAGCTCAAGTTTGAAATGGGTCTGTATTATATGACATTTACTCTATTTTCATGACAATAATGCACGCTAAAAGGCCAAATGAAGGCTACACTCTCAGCGCTGCTTAAGGCACAATACACACAGCCACTCAGAAATTATAATTTTTAGGAGCCATGAATGTCTGCTCAATCTGTAATTTTGCCATTACCCTCAGATCATGCTCGTTTTATTGTTTTACGTTTAAAAGATTTAACGATTAGCGAATTAAAAGAACAACTTGAAGACTTACTTAATACTCGTGATCGTCTGATTACCCAACATCCAAATGCACAGATTAAAACGGCTGTGGCTTTTGGACCAGAACTTTGGGCACAACTTTACAGTCAATCCCCGGCAGGCTTTAAACAACTTGATCCAATTCAAGGTTCATTTAACATGCCTGTAGCCCCAGCAGATGTATTTATCCATATTGCAGCACAGCGTACAGATATTTGCTTTGCGCTGAGCCAAGCATTCTTTGATGGTATTCAAGATAAAGTTGACGTACTGGATGAACGTGTGTGCTTCCGCAATTTTGATGGCCGTGATTTAACCGGCTTTATTGACGGAACTGAAAATCCGCAATTTCCAGATGATCGTGCTGAAACAGCTTTACTTTCTGAAGAAGCAGGCATTTTTGCAGATGGTTCTTTTGTGTTTGCGCAGCGATATGCACACAACTTAGATAAATGGAAAAAGTTAAAGGTAGATGCTCAGGAACACGTCATTGGGCGTACCAAACTTGAATCGATTGAGTTGGATGAAGACGAACAACCTGAAAACTCACATGTATCACGTACAGTTGTTGAAGATGACGAAGGTGAAGAACTCGCAATTCTGCGTCATTCGTTGCCTTATGGTGATGGCCGCGGTGACCAAGGTTTGTTTTTTATTGCTTATACCCATGACCTCAGCATTATCGACAGCATGCTAGTACGTATGTTTGGCACCAGTGGTGACGGCATTCACGACCGCTTACTTCACTTTGTTACGCCAATGGACGGAGCGTATTACTTTGCACCGAGTGAAGAGTTGCTGGAAGAAGTTTTGGAAGGTTAAATAAATAAAGCCGACGAGAGTCGGCTTATTTATACTTAATCTTCCCAACAATACATATGACATCAGTAAAATGATACATGGAATCAGCTGAATAAACATTTTTACAATAAACAGTGGCAGGCTTGTCATATTTAATTTTTAATTTATTTCCCATGTAATTTAATTGTATTTTATTTACATTATGAAAACTCTCATCTTCACTATAAATATAAACATTCTCAGGCTTACTTAAGCTGATAATATCATATTTATATCTTTTATTATTTTCATCGACGCTGCTAGTTAATTTAATTTCCCCATGAAATTCATATTTTGATGCCGCATTAGCTTGAAAACTAAACAATAACATAATGAACAAAATTAATTTTATCATAAGATACTTCTCAATTAAATTCCTCAGAATTTATTAAATTTCCCGTTGAATCCCACTCATTCCACAAACCAATTTTTTGACCGTTTTTGTATTGACCATCATAAATAAAAATATCAGGATTAATTGTATATTTTTCATAACATCGACCATTTTCTTCCCCTAAAACATAGAAACATTCCCCTACTAATATTCCATCGCCGTTCCAATTTTTGACGAACCCATCCAACTCACCATTTTTGTATATCATTTGCTCTTTCAAAATACCATTTTCATACCATGATTCCCATAAGCCATTTTCAATATTATTTCTATAATTAGTAACAGCCATTTTGCTACCTGATTCATACCATAAGGTACGCTCACCTTCTCTAGGATAATAACCATTATGCTTACTTTCATTGAACACATAATCTTTTTGACCATTAACAAGCCAATAAGGGCTTGATAGTTTATGCCCTGATATATAAAAATCTTGAACTAAATAGCGTTTATCAGATTCATTTTTTAAAATTTTTCTAAAATATTTTGCATTTTTCTTATCTACGGTAACCTGTCCGCTATCCTCAGCATCTGCCATATAAAGACTAATTTTACTATCTTTATAAGTACTATCTTTTTTGCTTTGTATCAGACGTTTATCATCATTTGTATCATTGGATTCCGCTGAGCAAGCCAGAACAAATATTACAAGACCAATAACTAAAATTCTGATTTTAGAAATTATAAATATCATACTTATCTTGTCCCGCTTCCGGTCTTAACAGTTTTTAAGCCTAGTAACATATATACTTCATCTACAGTTATTTTTTTCTCCAATTTTTGTGTCTTTGCATATTCATGATAGGCTTTTGGCACATAGAATCGAAAAGATGAAATTTTTCTATCAACAATAGTAATCTGATCATCTTGATTACCCCCTATCATAAGAAATCTACCATCTGTTTTATCTAAACTATAAACAAAAGCAACATGCCCAGTACCACTAGTAGCCTCCGATGAAGCACCTTCAAAGGTAGGTATCGTTGCTAATGCACCAAAAATAGGTTTGTCAATTTTTACAAAATTTTGAGTATCCCGTCTGAAGCTTAAGGCACTTACTGTATCTTTTGACTTAGTATATTTAGCTTCTTGGAGACAGTAATTTGCAAATGATGCACACCACGCTTGATCTGTTCCCACAAGTGTCTTAATCCCACCCCAACCAACTAATTTATGATAGTTATCTGTTTTAGTTATAACTCCTTCCTTTTTACCATACCATTGCTTTAATTCTCGCAATACTATTGCCATCCATGGAGCTTCTTTGTTATTTAAGGGAATAATAGCCAGGCCTTCGCCCGTGCCTTCTTTACTTCTTGCATTATCAACCTGACCATTTGTATTAGTGAATAAATTTTCAGCTTGATTCATTATTGATGTAGCCAGTGAATTACTTGAAGACTCCTTAGTGTTATTACCAAACTGAGAAACACTGGATGTGTTCTTATTAGGAACTTTTACATTGTCACCTACTTTTATGAGGCTTCTATCTTTAATTTGAGGGTTTAACTGTAAAAATTCATTTTCAGAAATTTTAAATTGTTTACATATTTTAAAAACTGAATCATTAGGTTTAATTTTATATGTTTCAAATTGTGATTTTGAATCTGCTAACGAGTTCTTACCTGCATATCCACCAATAGTTAATATTTGACCAGTAAAAATCTGATTTGGATTTTCTAAGTAATTCCATTCTTGAATTTGATGTGCAGTAACACGAAATCTTTTTGAAATTTTACTTAAATTATCTCCACTGACGACTTTATATTCGAATTTTTTATTATCTGTCTTTAATATCCCATTTTGAGGCATTAATTCAGCTGAATATTTTATTGTATTGTTAATTAAATGAACAGCTTGTGACTCTAATGAAGTTACAACCTCACCAATAACTTTTTCCACACCATCCATTATAGACGAAAAAGTGATTATCTCTCCAGACTTAGAATGAGGTAGGAGGGGTAAAGTTCCATTACTATTTGTACTTAACTCTTTTTTTCGACCATTTATTGTTGCTGTTATTTTTTGATCACTTAATGGCTTCGAGCCATCTGAAACACTAACAGCAGTTGTATAAACCCAATTTTCTTTCCTAGTATTTAAATTACCATTAAATCCCTCTTTCTCTTGCATGGCATCCATTAGCTTCTCAAGCAAAGTATCGTTTAAGCTTGAAAGCTTCGTACTCCGTTGAATAGATGTTTTTTTTACAAGAAATTCTATATATGCTTCCGTATTATTTTCATTTGGAGGAGCATAAATATATATTGCTTCTTTTAAAGAGTATTCATTATATTTTCTTCTTAACAATGCTTTTTTTTCATTTCTTCCAGCAATATAACTGTCAAAAATTACAAATTTTCCACTTTTAGTATCACCAATTCCAATTTGTCCTGGATATGGCCCACTAGATTTTGGTCTCATATTTCCAGGATTATTAAACCGCCATGCGATTGTTCCACCACTTCTTAGCAATACATTCCCATTATCACTTAGATATTGAACCGTCAATGTATTCTTATCATGAGATGCTTTTATAAATTTTGACATATTAAACCTGCTTATTATTAATTATTAGTTCAATCATTTCAGATTCAATGAAAACATTGCTATCTTGAGAATCATTAATTTTTGGAAATAAATTAATTCCAGCTTCATTATCGCTAATCGAACTATCAATAGAGGTTATTTTCTCGACATCAATTTTCCAGTTTTCTTCACCAATAATTAATTCAACTTCATCAGCACTATCACTATAAATTCTTGGCAATTTTGATCCAGAAATAATTCCTGCAAATAATTCTTTTCCATTATTTTTATTAATTATTTTGTATTTTTGATCAATTAATCCCATTAAATCGAAATTCATATCACTACCATAAGGAGCAAATCTAATACTGTATTTACTTTTATCCAATTTTGGTAATTCCAGATTGTTTAAGTTTACTTTCTCTCCTAGAGTAAACAAATGCTGCCCCGCTTTACTCTCAAACTTGCCGCCTGTTGTTGTAAATATTCCGCTGCTATTAATTTTCAGTTGCGAGCCCCCTGCGGTCAGCACGATTTCTTTAGGACTGGTAATTTCAATTTTATCTTCCGTTGAAATGAGCTTAATCACCTTTCGTGCAATTGCTTCAATAGCATCATCTTGGGCTTGTAATTCAACTTTCCCTTTTGCGGCATAAGCACTCAGGCCCTTTTGAGCCGCAAACAGACTGATTTTGTCTTGTGCATGACCGACAATATTCTTTTGAGCACTGAAATTAATCGAACCTTGCGCACTTTCTGCAATATCCTGCGAGGCTTGTAAAACAATATCTTCCGGTGTAGTGAGTGCAATACCATTAGGTGATGCAAGCAACATCAACGCTTGGCGGAATAATTTGCCTTGTTCTTGTTTTGTTGCTGTATTGGATTTCTCTAAACCTTGCGCATAGCCTTCCATAAAGCCTTGTACTTTTTCTAATGCTTTTATGGGTGTCATCGCTGGTGGCAAACCAAAACCACCATTATTCAACAAATCATCAGGGTTAAATTTGATGTCTTCGATCAATTTACCCACATCTTTTAATGCTTTTAATGGATCTTCTTTTAGGTTACTTTTCAGACTTGCGACTCTCCCCTGAATCACATCTTTACCATTTTCTTCAATATGATCTATGACAGACTTTAAGTTATCAAAGGCATCTTCGGCATCATTAAAGAATGCTTTAAATTCTTTTACTGTACTTTTGACATCATGTGCGATTGAGCCCATTTCTTTGACAAAACTTTTGCAGTTTTTTAACGCTGCCAATGGGTCTCGACTTAGCTCCTCCTTGAACAAATTTAAAGTCGCTTTGACACCTTCAGTAGTACTTTTGATTTCTAAAGAGTTTATTAACTTCGGCAAACGATTAATCACATTTAATGCATCGGTCTGTTGCTTTACGGCTAAACCGCTCAGCATATTCATGCTCTGATGCCCTTGATTTAAAAGAGACTGAGCTTCAGCAGCAGCAAGATGATCGGCAACTGCTTTATCCTGCGCATAGGTACTAATGAGTAAACCTTTACCTGCACGCATTGCTCCCCAAGCATCCGTTCGCAGCTCAAAACCCTCACCACGGCCATGGCTACTGTCTTGTTCTTTAGGATGGCTGAGATTACCTAAATTCAGCTGTGTCGCTGCATGACTACTTTGTAATTGGGTACTGATCTGCCCCGTCGTGTCATCAAAGCGCAGTTGGTTAAAGCCTGCTCCCGCAACTTCTTGCGAGCGGATACCACTGAGTTTTTTGGTTTCAGGAAGCTGACCTTTGAGGTCAAACATGGTCTGAGATCGTTCAGCTTCATGTATTCGTCCTACTACAAAGGGTCGATCCACATCGCCCTCAAAAAAGTCGATGACCACAATCTCGCCAATACGAGGATGAAAACGTGCGCCATAACCTTCTCCCGCCCATGGGGTCAGTACATCGACCCAAGCCGAGTCACTGTCATTATCATTACTCCCTGCTCCACCATCATGACTGTGGTCATCACTGCGGGTGAACGTAAACCGAACTTTGATACGCCCCCAAGCATCGACATAAATACTTTCACCTTCTGGACCGACCACTTTAGCCCGCTGTGGAAACGCAGGTGGCCGGTGTAATAAAGGATCATATTCAGGCACCACGGAAATTTGCCGACGGACCACATATAGGTCATTGGCCTGCCGTTCATCCCCTAAAGATAGCCAACGGCTCGCCGCAAGTAACTTTTCTAATTGAACCAAAATATCTTTGGGTAAATTATTCTGGTTATAAAATGCTTTGCCCAATATGAGAAATTCACGATCTGTCGTTTGATGTTGATCGATTTCAGGATGATTTTCTAATTCAAACCAATACCCAACTTGTGCATCCCTTACGCTACTGCTGGCGGTAAAATATTTGGCTTGTAATTCCTGATATTGATTGAGTTGCCGATTCAACTGATCCAATTGCTGTGTATTTGAAGTGGTCGCCTGATCTGCACCTTTAAGATCAGCTGTCCAAGCCGAACTTACGGTCCAAGCCTGCTCTAAACTTAAGGTTTCATTGTGCTGTTGCTCACTCTGTGCATGGGCGCTTAAGAGCGGATTACTTTGGTCTTGTGCCAAATGTTGAGCTTGCCAACGCTGCGTTTGAATTGTGGTCGATTGTAAAAAGCGTTCTGCCACAAAACTGGTGATTGTGTCCAAACGTTCCGTGGCATGACTACGATGAAAGCGAATCTTTTTCCGTTCCAAAGCACTATAAGCCTGATTCGTATCAATTAAACGCAGCTGCTGTGCTTGCATCGGTGCAGCCGAAAATGCGACAAATAACTCCGCTTCATCAATTAACCAATTGATCCCTTCGCTGCGCCAAAGGCGAGTCAGAAATTCGTAGTCACTCTCATTGGCTTGCATAGTAAATGGACGTACATCATAAGTACGTGCCAGCCCCTCTAAGTTCAGACTTAAACTGGCAGCAAACAGCGCACTTTTTTTCTGCCATTCACTAAAAATAATCTCGGTTATCTCCCGTACCGATTTGTTCATAAAGACACGGCTGTTACGACGCTTATGCCAGAGTGCTGTCGCATCCTCAATCACCAGTTTATAAACGGTCAGTGCACCATCACTTTGACCTTGGCTAGCCCCAGTAATCACACCAGTCAGGCGACTGAGTTGTCCCAAATCTGTCACTTGATCGACAGCCACTCGGCCGCCTATAAACTGCTTTAAAGCCAGATGAGCATTGGTCGAGAGACAAATAATTTCCGCACGAAAGCCTTGATTAATACGGTGTTGACCTTCAATCCGTTGAATAAAAACTTCAGAATTTAGATGTTCATTTGAGAAATGAATGTGTAGCGCACGTTTCTGTACGCTAAAGCCAAAGTTTTCCACCATGGCGTGAATATTTTTAAGCATTGTTATTATGTATTTAATTTTTTTTAATGACGGCATTTTAGGAAATGTTTATTTTTTCGTCTACCCTATTTTGCAAATAATTTGTTGAATTCTTCTTTTTGGCTTTTACATCACTTTAGGATTCAAGTGAATAGGAACGTCAATACTGGATCAATTTTGCTGATCTAACTTTTCGCAGCCGCTGAGATGCTGCTACACTCAAAATGCAACCTATTAAAAATTTTAAGCTCCATGATCACAATTGAATCCAAACTGCCTGCACAAGGTGTGACTATTTTTAGCGTCATGAGTGCAATGGCGCAGCGTCTAAATGCACTGAACTTATCTCAAGGTTTTCCTGATTTTCCTGCACCTCCAGCACTGTTAAATGCGCTAAGTGATGCGACGCAACAGGGTTTTAACCAATATGCACCCGGCGATGGACTGATGCATTTACGTGAGCAATTGGTCCAACTGTTTGCCCATCGAGACCAATTAAATATTGACCCTCACACCGAAGTGACCATTACCCCGGGTGCAACCATTGGTATTTTTAGTGCCATTCAAGCCGTGGTTCATGCGGATGATGAAGTGATTATTTTTGATCCGAGCTATGATAGTTATGCGCCCAGTGTAAAATTGGTTGGGGCTCATCCCATTCACATTGCCTTAGAGACGCCCCATTTTACTGTGGATTGGAATCGTGTTGCCGCTGCAATTAACCATAAAACCCGGATGATTATTGTCAATACACCGCATAATCCAACAGGTGCTATTTGGGGGCGTGAGGACTGGCTCAACTTAATCGAACTAATTCAAGATAAAAATATTATAGTGCTGTCGGATGAGGTCTATGAGCATTTAATTTTTGATGGTCGTCAGCATCTATCTGCTTTGTCATTTCCTGAGCTGCGTGAACGCAGTTTTGTCGTGGGCTCATTTGGTAAAACCTTTCACGTCACAGGTTGGAAAACCGGTTATTGCATTGCAGCGCCAGCCTTGATGAAAGTGTTTCGCCAAATCTATCAATTTGCCAATTTCTGTGGAGTTACGCCCGTACAAATGGCATTGGCTAACTTTATGGCAGAACATCCTGAGCACATTGCTGAATTGGCCGATTTTTACCAAGCTAAACGTGACCGGTTCAATGCGGGCTTAAGCCACTCTAGATTTGAGTTGATTCCATCGGCAGGTACCTATTTCCAAAACCTTGATTACAGTGCCATACGCCCAGATTTAAGCGATGTGGAAATGTGTCAGTTGTTGGCAGAACAACATAAAATCGTGGCGATTCCTGTCTCGGTATTCTATCAAAAACCGCCGGAAAATTTACGCTTATTACGTTTCTGTTTTGCCAAACAAGATGCCACCTTAGATCGAGCTGCAGAGATTCTCTCCGCGGTTTAAAGCCGTATCTGCCCAAACGTTTTTTAAAACAGACATGTAGAAATAATGAAGCCTTGGTTACTCAAAAACTAAGGCTTTTTTGAATGCCAACATGATAGTGTTATCAGTAACTTAAAATCATAAAAAGCCGCGTATAGGACCTGAGCATGTCAAAACAACAGTCCCTCGTTACTCAGCAAAATTTATGGAAAACGTTTTTAGTTTTTCTGGTGCCTTTGATCGCCACCAATATTTTGCAGAATTTATCTGGGACCATTAACACCGTTTTTGTCGGTCAGATGCTTGGGGTGCATGCCATTGCAGCGGTTGCGGTATTTTTCCCGATCTTGTTCTGTTTAATGGCTTTTGTGATCGGGCTCTCGGCAGGTGCAACCGTGTTGGTGGGGCAAGCTTGGGGCGCGCAGAATCTTGAAAAAGTTCGTACTGTGGTGGGTTCCACCCTGTTTATGACCTTGATTGGTGGCAGCATCATTGCCTTTTTAGGGGTGATATTTGCCAAGCCCATTTTATTGGCCTTAGGCACAGCCCCTGACGTGATGCATTTATCTTTGCCTTATGTGCAATGGATGCTTGCGGGTAGTCCACTACTCTTTATTTATATTATTTACACCTCGATTTTGCGTGGGGTCGGTGACAGTACAACACCGCTGATTGCATCGGGTATGACCATTGGTTCAGGGCTGATCATTACACCCGTGCTGATTGCCGGAAAATTTGGATTTCCAAGTTTAGGTATTATTGCCCCTGCCATTGCCAGTCATATCGGCTTTTTAATTGCCTTGGTATTTTTATATTTCTACTTAAAAAAGAAAGATCACCCGCTCAAACTCGACTTCGAGTTGATTCGTCATATTCGCCATCAACATGATCTCAGCAAAATTATCTTAAAACTAGGCATTCCTACGGGTATTCAGATGGTCACGACCTCTGTGGCCGGTCTCGTGATTGTCGGTTTAGTTAACCGCCATGGTGCTGATGCCACTGCTGCATATGGCGCGGTCAATCAGGTTTTGAACTATATCCAATTCCCGGCCTTGTCCATCGCGATTGCAGCTTCTATTTTTGCCGCGCAAGCCATCGGTTCGGGTCAATCTGAACTAATTAATCGCGTGAAACGTACGGCCATCGGGATGAATTTCATTATTACTGGTATTTTGGTGGCATTGGGCTATTTGTTCTCTAAATATTTAATGGCGCTGTTTATTACAGATCCTGAAGTTGTGGTTCTCGGTCAAGAATTGCTGTTCATTGTGCTTTGGTCGATTTTATTTTTTGGTGCCAGTGCGATTTTTGCTTCCATTATGCGGGCCAGCGGAACAGTGACCGTGCCGATGATTATTAATATTATGGCGATTATTTGCATTGAAGTGCCGTGTGCCTACCTATTCAGTGAATGGTGGGGCTTAAAAGGTATTTGGTATGCCTATGCCTTGGCCTTTGTCAGCTTATGTATTTTACAAGGGCTGTATTACCAACTGGTATGGAGACGAAAAGCCATCAAAGTATTGCTATAAAGTTTGCTAATAGCGTTCAATCCAATCCGCAGCTTTGCATCTCAATATGGGGAATTTTGTACAGATTCATGCATAAAGTTTGCTGTTAAACTGCTGTTTATTTTTCAACATTTGGTTTTATATCCTGTTTATTTATCTACACTTAAAACATAATATAAATAAAAATCTCATATTTTCAAACAATTACGGTTTGGCATAGATTTTGTTCTTATCCCTTTTATCTTTTAAGAATAATTGGGATGAGAAATTTTTTATGTCTAAACGTCAAATAAAGCTTGGGGCTTTTATTCCAACCACCTCACAGCATGTCGCAGGTTGGCGTCATCCTGAATCTCGCCCACAAGATCATCTCAATATTGATTATGCAATTGAACTGGCAAAAACCGCAGAACGTGGTTTATTCGATGCTTACTTTCTTGCCGATGGTCTGTCTGTCCGTTGGAGTTCTGCTGTCGAAGGTGAGAAAGGTTTGGGCGATAAAGGCGTCGGCTTTGAACCTGTTACATTGTTTGCTGCACTGTCGGCTGTGACGCAAAATATTGGCTTTATTGCCACAGCATCCACGACTTATGAAGACCCTTATATTTTGGCGCGTAAATTTGCCTCTTTAGATCATATTTCTAAAGGTCGTGCTGCGTGGAATGTGGTAACGACAGCCTCTGCCGATGCCGCAAAAAACTTTAACATTCAGCAGCACCCTGAACCCAAAGAGCGTTATGAACGTGCCGATGAATTTATTGAGGTGACTCAAAAACTTTGGGACTCATGGGAGGATGATACCTTCCATTACAACAAAGAAACCGGGCAATTTTTTGATGCCCGCAAACAACATCAGCCCAATCATCAAGGTCAATATTATCAAGTACTGGGTGCTCTCAACGTCTCTCGCCCACCGCAAGGCTATCCAGTGATTGTTCAAGCAGGACAATCTGAAGACGGTCGTGAACTAGCCGGTAAATATGCCGAAGTGATTTTTACAGCACAGCAGAACTTAGCAGATGCACAAGCCTTTTATCGTGATGTCAAAAACCGCTTAGTGAAATATGGCCGCCATGCAGATGACCTGAAAATTATGCCGGGGGTTTCGATTTTTGTTGCCAAGACAGAGCAAGAAGCCCAAGAAAAATATGACTTTTTAAATAGCTTAATTCACCCAGAAGTGGGTTTAAGTTTATTGTCTGCTTTGGCAGGCGGCATTAATCTGGCCAAATTTGATCTAGATGCCCCTTTCCCGAAAATAGAAGATGCAGACATTAATTTCTCCAGTCGTCAGCAAATGATGATTGATATTGCCCGTAAGCACAATTTTAGTATTCGTCAGCTCTATCAATATATCGCTTCAGCCCGTGGACATTGGACCTTGATCGGCACGCCGGAACAAGTCGTAGACCAACTGCAGGAATGGTTTGAGAATGACGCTGCCGATGGTTTTAATGTCCTACCGCCAACAACACCTGCGGGGTTAAATGACTTTGTCGATCTCATCGTTCCTGAACTGCAACGTCGCGGTCTATTCCGAACAGCCTACGAAGGCACGACTTTACGTGAAAACCTCGGTCTAAAACGCCCTGAAAATCAATATGTGCTGAAGAATCAACAGGTGCAGGCCTCTTAGTAAATTTTTACAGTGTTTTTATTAACCCATCTCTAAAATGCCTCTTCCGAGGCATTTTTTCTATCTGAGTTAGGCCATCTGCACAAAATCCCTTAATTTTATTATGTGTTTATATATAAACAGATAAGTTCTGCAAGATTTTGGATGATGCATCCACAACAAGCGATTAATTTCTCTGTTGATTTTAAAACAGTAAAAACTTAACAATAAAATAATATCTTGTTTTATAACAATATTTTTATTGGCATAAACATTGTAATACTCCTAGTGAACAATAACATTTACAGAGTTTATTTATGTCAAAACGTCAAATTCGCTTAGGGGCATTCGTACCAGGGACTTCGCAACATGTGGCAGGTTGGCGCCATCCGCAGGCTCGCCCACAGGATAGTCACAATTTAAAATACTTTATTGAACTGGCAAAGACCGCAGAGCGTGGCTTATTTGATGCCTATTTCCTTGCGGATGTTCCCGTCACCGTCGATCCTGATACAACACCTGATTTGGGTCTCAATGGCACCTTCTCTGCCGGGCTCGAACCGGTATCCCTATTTTCTGCACTTGCAGCGGTAACCGAACATATAGGCTTTATTGCCACAGCGTCGACCACCTATGAAGCACCTTATAATTTGGCGCGAAAATTTGCCTCTTTAGATCATCTGTCTGAAGGTCGGGCGGCATGGAATGTGGTGACCACTTCTGGCAGTGTGGTTTCAAAAAACTATGGCATCAATGATGCGCTGCTCCCCAAAGAACGCTATGAACGTGCGGATGAGTTTATTGAAGTGGCACAAAAGCTTTGGGACTCTTGGGAAGATGATGCCTTTGAATACAATAAACAGACTGGGCAATTTTTTACGGGCGATAAACTGCATCCACCTCGCTTTAAGGGTAAACATCTTGCGGTACATGGTGCATTAAATATTGCTCGCCCACCGCAAGGCTATCCGGTGATTGTTCAAGCTGGGCAATCTGAAGATGGTCGTGAACTGGCCGGTAAATATGCCGAAGTGATTTTCACCGCACAGCAGAATTTAGCAGATGCTCAAGCCTTTTATCGTGATGTCAAAAACCGCTTAGTGAAATATGGCCGCCATGCGGATGACTTGAAAATTATGCCGGGTGTGTCGATCTTTGTTGCACAAACTGAAGCCGAAGCTCGGGCAAAATACGATGAATTAAATGCATATATTCATCCGACTTTGGGACTGAACTTACTCAAACAATTGGGTGGTTTTACTGAAGACCTGTCGCAATTTGACCTCGACCAAGCGCTGCCAGAACATTTAACACAGGCGCAAAATGGCGCAAGCCGTCAACAACTGATTTTAGAGATTGCGCGTAAAAATAATTTTACCATCCGACAACTTTACCAATGGGTTGCAAGCGCACGTGGGCATTGGACACTGATCGGAACACCCGAACAAATAGTCGATCAACTACAAGCGTGGTTTGAAAATGAAGCGGCGGATGGTTTCAATATTTTGCCACCAACCACACCTGCAAGCTTAGATGATTTTGTGGATTTGGTTGTCCCTGAACTGCAACGTCGTGGTCTATTCCGCACGGCTTATGAAGGCAAGACCTTACGTGAAAACTTAGGTTTAAAACGACCTGAAAACCAATATATTTTAGAAAAAAGACATACCTCTCAAGCCTCATAAACCAACGCTTGATAAAACTGAAAAACAAATGCCCCAACTGGGGCATTTTTATGGACTGAAATTGATCTAGCTTAAACGATGATCATACTGACTATATTTGATAAGCCTAAAAAAGCCCTGAATTCGGGGCTTTTACATTGTCTATGAGATGGTCAATCCAGACTTACCATGCAAATTTATAATCGGCAAATCGGTGAGATAAAGGTTCAAGCAACTGATCTTTTACTGGATCACTAAAGTCAGTCAAAATGTCATTTTTAATATTGGTCAGACGGACATCTTCGCGTTTACGCGGATGGGCTAAATGAATATCTACAATACGTTTAATTCGTCCCGGATGTGGCTGCATGACCACTACCCGATCACCCAAAAATACCGCTTCTTCGACATCATGGGTGACAATAATCATGGTGATTTTTTCACTTTGCCATATTCGCTGTAATTCATCCTGTAAATTTTGCCGCGTCAATGCATCGAGTGCGCCAAAGGGTTCATCAAGCAGTAAAATCTGTGGTCGATTCACCAAACTCCGGGCAATCGCCACACGTTGATTCATCCCACCAGACAACTGCGAAGGATAAGCATCTTTAAATTGGGTTAATTTGACCAACTCTAAATGTTCATCAATCAATACATCTTCTTCTGCACGGCTAAACTGACTTTTATGCAATGCAATCCGTACATTTTCCCGTACCGTCAACCATGGAAACAGGCGATGATCTTGAAACACGATGCCGCGTTCCAAACTCGTGCCCTGTATAGGCTGACCATCAACCAAAATCTGGCCCTGAAACTGACGCTCTAGACCAACCAACAACCGTAATAATGTGGATTTTCCGCAGCCACTACTTCCCACAATACTAATGAACTCACCCGGCTGAATATTCAGGTTAATGTCCTCAAGTACGGTTAAGTCTTCTTGCTTTTGTGTGGGATAATGTTTCGTTAGCTGCTGAATAGAAACCGAACCAGCTTGTTCTACGCTCATATCATTATTCTCTATTTGTGCTGACAAACTTTGCTGGACTAAACCTTAGAGTTTAGCCAGTGACACTTCCGTCGATTTAATTAACACCACCACCTCAGAACCTACTTTTAAATCTAAATCCTTCACCGAACGCGTCGTGATTACGGACGTAAAAAAGCCCGCTTTGGTTTCCACATCAATTTCTGAAACCACAGGACCTTCTACAATCTCATTAATCACGCCTTTGAATTGGTTTCGCACATTTACTGAAGTAATCGCCATTTTAATTCTGCCTTTTGTTATTAAGAGAGCTTTACTATAAAACAGTTCAATCACTTGCTATATCTTGATTTATCCTTTAGTTATCCCGATTTTATTTATCTTAAAATCATATAAATAATCCACGCATGAATTTATCGGTGAAACTGATATTTAAATATCGAATTATTATTTATCTTTTATTTTTAAATCTTTCATCATGATCTGCATTTTCAACAACTATAAGAAACGATATGTCTATTTTGACCCACCCTGCAGTGCCCTCTGCACTAAAACATAAACGGGCAACAGCGACGGTTTTTGCAGACCCGTTATCGCAAGCGTTGTTGTCTCGAATTGAACAAATTGCGCCGAGTGAGGCCAATGCACTCATCATTGGTGATACAGGCACAGGTAAAGAATTGGTTGCACGCCAAATCCACCAATTAAGCCATCGTGCCAAAGGTCCATTTATCGCAGTGAACTGTGGTGCCTTTACCGAGTCATTAGTCGAAAGCGAATTATTTGGACATGAAAAAGGAGCCTTTACAGGGGCAATTAATAGCCGTGTCGGTTGGTTTGAAGCAGCCCATAATGGCACCTTATTTTTAGATGAAATTGGTGACCTGTCCTTGCCTATGCAAGTCAAATTACTCCGTGTTTTACAAGAAAGAGAGATCGTTCGAGTCGGCTCACTCAAATCTATTCCGATTAATGTTCGGATCATTGCCGCAACCAATGTCGATTTAGAGCATGCCGTACAAGACGGGCGTTTCAGGGAAGATTTATTCTACCGCTTACATGTGGCTTTGCTGCGCATTCCCCGTCTCTCAGAGCGTCGTGGTGACATTTTGCCATTGGTTAAACACTTCATTCAGGTCTATCAAACCAACCCACATGACACACCATTACGCCTCAGCCAACTGGCTCTCAAAAAACTCAGTTTACATAGCTGGCCAGGTAATATTCGTGAATTAGAAAATACCATTCAACATGCGATTTTAGTCAGTGAAAAAGGTGTAATTGAACCGGAAGATATTAGTTTTTCGAGTATTCAAAGTGCATCTTCATTTTCGCGTGCTGAACCGTTTAACTTACAAAATGCCACCTCGGCTATAGCCAACATCCAAGATATTCAAGATGCCGGACAGTTACTCGAGCAGACCTTTTTACAAATTTTTCAAGCCGCAAATCAACTTAAGCAAGACAATATTAATGAGCTGATTGAAGAAAAATTTATCCGAAGTGCGTATCAGCACTGTCAATACAATCAAGTGCATACGGCTCGTTTGCTTGGAGTGACAAGGAACGTGATTCGCACTCGCCTAATTAAATATGGCTTATTATAAATAAGTCATATTTTTATTTATTCCACATTAAAATAATAATCCCAATAACTGATACATAAATATTCATCTACATTATTCTTTATTCATTGCATTATTTTAAATATAAAAAATCAGCAATAAAAAACCTCGGTATATCCCGAGGTTTTTATTTAATTTCCATTTCGTCTAGATTATTCCACAGGGTTACGTTTCCATGCTGTAAAGTATTTTTCTAGTCCAATCAAGAAGTAGTTAAAGGATAAACCCACGAGGGTAATGACTAATATGCCCACAAACATTTGTGGAATTTCAAAGCTAAATTGCGAATAAATAATCAGATATCCCAGACCTGCTTTGGCACCAAACATTTCTACTGCCACTAAGGCCAAAATCGAAATCGCCCCTGCCAGACGGATACCGACAAAAATCGTCGGAATCGACGCAGGTAGAATCACTTTTCGGAACAATTGATAGGGTTTTAGGCCCATGGTTCGTGCCGATTTAATCAGTAAGGGATCGACTGTTTGTACGCCTGTAATGGTGTTCAATAAAATCGGCCATGTGCATGCATACACCAACAAACTGATTTTTGAGGTTTCACCAATGCCTAAAAATAAGATGAACAACGGCATTAACGCCAGTGCTGTGGTATTACGAAACAGTTCTAACAATGGATTTAAGGTTTCAGCCACGAGCTTGTACCAACCAATGATGAGAGCCAAAGGAATGGCGATCGCTAGGGCCAAAATGAAACCAATAATGGAACGCTTTATACTGGCAAAGAAATGGATGCCTAATTGACCGCTTTGATATAGCTGCCATGTGGTTTCCAATACTACAGATAACGGCGGTAAAAAAGCCGGATTGACCACACCACTACGCGGCAGAATCTCCCACAGCAAGAAAAAAGCTACAATGGCAATGGTGCGTTTAAAGACCGTGTTTAACCAAGTGAATTGTAGTCTGGGTTTAATGTCGTTATAGGTTTGCGTATAACTGATGGCTTGTTTAGTCGATGACATAAGTAAATCCTCTGAATATTTTAGTTATGTGCAAGCTGTTTATGTTTTTCGAGGGCTTGCGCTTTAATCACTTCTTCACTGAGCAATGACCAAATTTTATGGCGAATTCGGCCATATTCAGGCAATGAACGGACATCTTCACTGGAGCTGCGCAGGCTTTGAGGAATTTCAATCACTTCCTTAATTCGCCCCGGTCTTGAGGTCATAATCGCCACTCGCTGACTCAGATAAATTGCTTCATCAATACTGTGAGTAATAAAAACAATGGTTTTTTTCGAGCTTTTCCAGATATTGATCAGCTCGGCTTGTAAGGTTTCTCGGGTTTGCGCATCTAGGGCAGCAAAGGGCTCATCCATTAATAAAATTTCTGGTTCATAAGCCAAACTTCGGGCAATCGCAACCCGCTGTTTCATCCCGCCGGAAAGCTCATTCGGATAATGCTTTTCAAAGCCACTGAGACCCACAAGCTGCAAATAGTATTCGGCTTTTTCACGGCGTTCTTTTTTTGCTACGCCTTTGGCTTCTAGACCAAATTCGATATTTTCCAGTGCGGTTAACCATGGATAGAGCGCATATTGCTGAAACACAATGCCACGGTCTAAACCCGGTTGAGTAATCTGCTTGCCACTCAGTAAAATCTGCCCTGCCGACGGTTTGGTTAAACCCGCAATTAAGTCTAATAATGTAGATTTTCCGCAGCCACTTGGCCCCACGATTGAAACAAATTCACCCGGCTGAATATCCAAAGTGACATTTTCTACGGCAACAAATTCAGGCTTATAATTTTTACTGCCGACATGGTTTTGTGCAGGAAATACCTTACGCACGTGATCTAAATGTAATGCACTGGTCATTGTTATGTTCCTTTTGATTTTTGGTCTTGCGCATAGGGATTAAATTCATTGCTATAGATGCGACTGACCTCAATTTGATTTGGTTTTAATTTGTGTTCTTTTTCTAAGGCACTCACCCATGGTGCAAAATCCTGATCTTTTTGCACACCACCGACTTCGTGAACACCTGTGCCTGTGTAATATGGAATCAGTGCTGTATTTTCATTGCGTTGACGTTTTTCGATAATACTTTCCATACGGGCAATGATTTGCTCTTTCGGCGTGTGGTGTAGCCATTCTTGAGCTTTGGCCACGCCACTGACAAAAGTGCGAGCCAACTCGGGATGCGCTTGAATAAACTCACCGCGCATCGAAAAACTCCCTGCGGTAAAGGGGCCGTATAAATCAATATCTTTAAAGATGCTGCGTACACCACCATTTTTTAAGGCACGTTTTTCCAAAATGCCAGAGAACACTGCAATATCAATTTGCCCATTCCTTAAGGCTTGTTCTGAGCTCACCGGTGGCAACATAATCAGCTCAACTTGACGGATTTCATCATCGGTTAATCCATGGCGAGCCAAATAATCTTTCACCACAAAGTCATAATGTGCCCCATAGGCATTCACTGCGACTTTCTTGCCAATAAAGTCTCGTGGGCTACGGATAGAACTATTTTCTAGCACATAAAAACCCACGTTTTGTTCAGCATCACTGCCATAAGAAGCCACTACGGGAACGACATCTAGACCCGCAGCGATGACCTTCACCACAGCACCATTAAAGGCGCCAGCAAAATCAACATCACCGGCCACCAAAGTGAGTAAATCTTGTGGCCCACCTTGTACCGTGCCGACATAACTGAGTTTAACGTCGCCTAAATAGCCCAAGTCTTGTGCCAATTCAGGTAAGGACACCAGTCCCGGATAGCTTTGATAGCGTAGTTCTTTTAAAGCCACTTGCTGAGGTTCATCCACTCGCTGCGTGCTGCAACCAACCAAGGCTGTGCCACCGACCAATGCTGCAAGGAACATATTGCGCCAGAGTTGAGGAGTGTTATGGATTGTCATTTTTTTCATTGTTATGTTCTCCTATCCAACCTGCTGCCAAGCTAAAACTTTACGCTCAACCCAAGTCAGTACCGTATTGAGCAACACGCCCACAATTCCTATCAGCAACATGCCAAAAATAATCAGTTCGACATCAAAAGCCTGACGCCCTTGAATCACGATATTGCCCAGACCATTGCCATAGTTCGCCAATAAAAATTCAGAGCCGATGGTGGCAAGCCATGCGAAAATCAGCCCAAGTTGTAAACCGACAAAAATCTGCGCCGAAGCACCGGGTAATATCAATTTACGAAACGCGTATGTCTTGGGAAATTGATAGACTTCGGCCACTTCTCGATATTTATGCGAAATACTGCTCACGCCTTCAAAGGTATGTAGCGCCACGGGGTAAAACACCGACAAGGTAATAAACAGCACTTTGGCGCCGTGTCCCTCGCCTAAAAAAGTCGAAATTAGTGGCAACCATGCGAACAGCGAAATTTGACGCAATACATGAAAGCTCGGTGCAAATAACCAATTCGAAAGGCGTGAACTCGCGATCAAGATGCCAAATAACACACCCGCTATCGCACCTATGCCATAGCCAATAAAATTACGTGCCAAACTTTCGGCAAAGCCTGTCAAAAAGCTCGGTTGTTGGAGCACGGTTACTGCTTTTTGCAGCACGAGCCATGGACTAGGAATCAACTTTGGATCAACCCAATTTTGCTGTGAGGCTACTGCCCACAGTGCGATAAATGCCACAGGTAGAACGAGTGCTTTTGCTGCTTTAACTAAGACTTGGCGCGCTGCCCTGTGTAATGAAAGAATGCTCATGAGTTCCCTCCTACTCGGGTTGCGTGAAAGCGTGCCGTTTTTTCTAACCAAGCCAGCAAGGTATCTAAGACATAGCCCGTAATACCAATCAGAATGATCGCCATGAAGATCAAGTCCATCTGCATTAGCTGACGTCCCCACACCATGAGATAACCAATTCCTTCACTACTTGCTAATAACTCGACAAAAACCAATGCCAACCACGCCTGCATAATGCCTTGACGTAAACCACTGATCACACTGGGTAATGCTGCTGGGAAAATCACCTCTTTGAGTTTCTGCCAATTGCTGTATTGGTAAACCTCTGCCACTTCCATCAAACTATTCGGCACATGAGTAATGCCCTTATAGGTTGCAATCAACAGCGGCGGTAACACAGCCAATGAAATAGCGGCAATCTTCAAAGCCTCATCGATGCCTAAGAAAATCATCAATAATGGAATCCAGCCAACTATGGGAAATTGCGCAACAAGATTCACCGTCGGAAAAATAAAGTCCCGACTACGCTTTGCTAATCCCAACACAGTACCAAGCAAAATCCCGACACTGGCACCAAGCAAGACACTCCATAAAATACGTTTGGCACTGATGGCAAAATGAAAACTCAATTCACCGCTTTGCCATAATTCGACTGTGCTTTGCCACACCAGACTCGGTGCAGGTAAAATCTGCTCAGGCAACCACTGTTTAAGTGTTGCCACATACCATAGACCGAACAACAAAACTGGCATCAGGAGTCCACACGCCACTTGCAAAGTTAGTTTTAAATAGGTCTTAAAAAAATCCAACGCACTTCGGTCACTTTGCAAGGGAACCGAATGTGCAGATACATCCGTAAGGCTCATAATTCTTGTCCTTTTACGCTCTGTTCTGAGACATCAGGTTTTAAAAATTGAATAAATTCCTGATCTTTGCTGATCAAAATAATCAGACCAATAAACACCAGCCCGATCGGTAAAAATAAATTTTGTAGTCCAACCTGTGCGCCAAATACGGCGCCTATCAAGCCCCCCAACAGTCCACCCGAAGGTCCGACAAGGGCTAAAATTGGAGAAATCTTTGCCATCGCGGTTTGCTCACCGACTCGGGCGAAAGACATAAAATTGGCGATATGCAACATACCGAGTCCAAGTCCAAACATGACCGAAGCAGGCCACATCAACAGCGTGATTTTGGTTAAGGCTAAAATCAGTAATGCCGTTGCCATCAGGCTTAGGCCAATCAAATAAAACTTTTGATAACCCATCAGCTCAGCCAAACCGCCCATGCTAAATAGCGATCCCACAAAGACAATGCCTTGTACGGTCAGCAGCATCACTGCCATTGGCTCCGAAAGTGCAAAACTTTGGATAGCAATCACCACAATGAAAAAGCCAAAGTAGTTATTTGCCACGCTGCTCAAAAATTCCAATATGCAGACAATCCGCAGCGAGGCATGGGTTTTGATGAGTGCCAAAGGCGCCACAATATCTCGCCATTGAAAATGCGGGCGATTCGTCGCTTGCGGAGTACTACGTTGAAAGCACCACGGAGCCAACAGCAAGGTGCCTAAAAAAAGCAAAGACACCACATAAAAACTTCCGCCATAGCCGAAATGCTCGACCAACAACACGCTCAATGCAGGCGCAATCAGGAAATATCCCATCATGTGCGAACCGCGAAACCAACCCGCACGGACTGGACCTAAACGTTTTAAGTTGCTCAAAAAAACGGTATTGATCGAAACAAAGCGCATGGGTAAGACAAAACTTACTAAGGCTGTGACTGCAAAGAGATACCATGCACCAGCTTTGAGTGGCGTTAAGCTATAGACCACAGCGCCCAACACACTGCCGATGCAGAATATTTTCAAAGACCCAAAGCGCTGTACCAACACGCCAATCGGCAATGCCATGATCAAAATGCCAAAATTTTGCGCTGCAGAAATTAGCCCCAATTGCAATTCGGTGGCTTCTAAATGCACGGCATACAAGGAAATTAATACCCGTGCGACACCCACACCCAGTCCAGCCAAAATCGTGAGCAGCACAAAACTGCTCATAAATTTGGTGGTTAATGGACTGGCAATTACATTGCTTTCAATCGGACGACTCATGGCTGCGACTTACTTCGGTTGACCTTGAGCATTAAATTGGCGCCAGTAACCCTCTAACTTCAGCTCTTTCAAGGCATTATTTAGATACTTCGGCTCATACCATGTTTTGGTATCTACATCACGACGGATTAAGCGAGCGTCTTTGGCAATTTTTAAAGCACTATCAATTTGTGAACGATGGAACTCGTCTAGTAGCGGTGTAGTACGGTCCTTTAAATTCCAGCCATCCCACGTTTTTTGATAATCCACCAACGGAATGCCACTTTGTGCCCAAAGTTTATATTGCGCACTACGATTAGCTTCTTGAGAACTCCACTGCGCTTGTTTAATCAGCGTCGTCACGACACGTTGCACCACCTCTGGATATTGTTTTTCAAAACTTTCTGTCACCCAAAAGTGCGCAATCGGTGCAACTTTGGGATCTTTAATTTCTAGTAATGTTTTCGCCACACCACGCGCTTGCAAACTAAATGGCGAAGTAATCGTGGCATCAATATCACCTGTCGCTAAGGCCGTACGTGCCGAATATGCATCTTGCGAAATCACTCGTAAATCGCGCTCAGTTAAATTGTATTTTGCTAATACACGGTTAAAGACGATCTGACCATTGGTGCCTTTAAAGACGGAGAATTTTTTGCCTTTTAGATCTGCAAAGGATTTGGCATTAGAACCGGCAGGCACCACCACATAAGTTGGGCCAAAACGCCCTGTCGAGAACAACACTTTGGTTTTTAATCCCGTTGAACGTCCAACCAATGAGGGCAAATCGCCATGCAATGCAAAGTCAACTTTGCCATTGGCTAAAGCTTCGTTAGTTGCAGGTCCAGCCCCGGGGAAGAAAAGCCAATTCACCTTAATGCCATCTTTTTTAAATTCTTGTTCGAGCACACCTCGTAAATGTGCTGTAGCTACAAAACTACCGCCCACTTTGGGTTTACCCCCCTCACCCGCAGCTGATACTGAAATGCGAATTTCTTTGGGATTGGCAGCATGCAATTGAATGCTTAAACCAAGTGCTGAAAGTGCCAAGAATGTGGCTGCGATTTTTTTAGAGATAATTTTCATTTTAAATGTTCCTTAATGGTTTAAATATTTGAATTAAAAGGTGTACTGAACCTGAGCTTGCAGCTCATTAGTGTCTTTTTGATTTGCCGTTTCGGCATCAAACAGGTAGTGATTCAGCTGTAATTGGAATTTTGTGGTTTGCGCAAAAAATAGGTTTAAACCCAAAGAGTGAATGTCATATTCACCAATACGACCGCTCGCGGTATCGAGATAGCTTGCGTTGTTTTTATTCGGGTTATAGCGGTCAAAACGGTAATAACCTTGGACTGACTTCGGCCAGAAATCATCAAATTTGGCGTTGGATTTAATACTGTTGTAGAACTGATCACCCAAGGTGTAGAAAGCGGTAAAAGTATGTCCTTCCGCTTTGGCTTCTTTGATGTCTTGGGCTACAGTGTCGACATAATCGGTCTTCCCTTGCAGATATTCATAAGTCACACCAAATGGGGCGTGGTTATAATAAATATCGAAACCCAAACGATCACGTTTCGCAGCATTATCAGTGATTCCGCCGGCTGAAATTTTCGATTCGCCTTTGATATAAGAGGCACCAAACTTCAACTCACGGAAAATGCTGGCGTAGTCCACTGGCAAGGTAAAAGCCACACGACCGATGTAATCTTTGCCGTTGTTGTCATCTGCCTTATTACTGGCGTTCCCATTGGTCACCCCTAAGGCATACTCAAACAGCGGCGCACGGTAGTTCGATGCAAAGTCGACAAAAGGTTGGGCATCCCCACGGACGATAAATCCATTTTGACGATTAAACAGTCCTAAAAAGGTCGAAGCTGCAGCAGTACTAATGGTCGGACGCAAATCTTCAGGAGACTGCACATCTAGACCAAAGGGCAATAACTGCTGACCGAGTGTAAAGTTGAGTTTGGCTGTTTCGGGTCCAGCATTGGTGGCAAAAGCGTTATAGCGAACAAAGGCATCCAGTAAGTTAAAGTTACTGTTATTGGTGCCATCATTGCGTTTGCCATAACCAAAGGACAATTGATAATCGAGATTTTTGCCTTCGTTATAATCACGGAATAAATTCCCGCGCACACCAATCAGCGCAGTCCCAATATCAAATGTCGATTTGGTTGAACCCAACACACCCGTTTCATCGAGCGCACTGGCACGTAGTTGAACCGTGCCATACAGGGTTGTATCACGAGTCGATTTGGTGGTTTGACGTTCATATTGACGTGACTGATCGTACTTATAGTTTTCAATATCTGCACGTAAGCCGTCGATATCTTCGGATGTTGCTGTGGTCACTTCTGAAACCTGCGTTTCACCTTCAACATCAGCGGCGTTGCTCGTATCTTCTGTCGTCACAGCAGCCGTTTCGACGACTTGGCTTTTCGTCGTACCAGATTCCACTGCATTTAAGCGTTTTTGCAAACTCTCAATTTGTTGTTTTAAGCTGCTCAGTTCTTGCTGAAGTGCTTCATCCGATGCAAAACTCAGCTGACTGGTTGCGGATAAAATCAGTCCGACCGCAACGGTTAATGTGGTTTTTTTCATGATTTGGTTTCACTAACATTTTTCCCAAAGCGCAAAATCCCCCAACCCCATGCAAGGTGCATGAAGTGAATGTACTGCGTGGGTTTTTTTAAAATTAATCTGAGTGGTCGTAGGTTTTATTCAACTTATGCACGACCGAAACTCGAAGACAGCTTTTAGAATTTAAGCGCGCATCATCGCGAGTGTCATAGCACAACAACATGCCTGTTGCAGGACACGAAAAGCAGAAAGATATCGATGCGTAAAAGTACTCATAAATGTTCCATACAGTGGTGAGTTTTGTTCACTCTAATATGGCAACAACTGTGCCAACATTTTAAGTATTTATTTTTTAAAGTTTTATTATTTAAACCTGATAAATTCTGTTGGTTTTAACGCCAAAAAACTGTTGGTTATGCAACAGTTGCTTATTTCAAATCATCAGATATCTCCATTTTTATATCTCATTTTATGAAATAAGAAATACGCTTTGGGCTTTCCTTTGGGCATAAAAAAAACCCACTGACGTGGGCTCTTTTCAATTGATTTTAATTACCGCTTATTGACCAAATTTAGTCGCCATGGCAGTTAATTTTTGATAACCCGTCGGTAGCAAACGTTGAATTAAATCAATCGCTTTTGCATCATTACCAATCAATAAACGACGCTTATCTTTTTGTACTGCTGCAATGATTTGACGAGCCGCTTCTTCAGGTGGACAACGCAAGAATTTATTAAACGACTGTGCCGATTTTTGTGGGTTCATGCCTAAACTTTTCAAGCTGTCATTCATTTTTGCGGCATTGGCAATATTGGTACGAATCCCGCCCGGATGTACACATAGCGCACTCACGCCACAGTTTTCAATATCCAATTCTTGGCGTAAAGATTCGGTAAAGCCACGTACTGCAAATTTAGTGGCATTATATGCCGACTGTGTTGGCTGTGCTGTTAAGCCAAACAAGCTGGAAATATTGATGATATGACCTTCACCACTTTGCTTGATATACGGTAAAAATTCTTTGGTGCCATAAACCACGCCCCAAAAGTTAATATTGACAATCCACTCCAGTTCTTCATAGCTTGCCCCTTCAACGGTCGTACCCAATGCCACACCCGCATTGTTAAAAATCATATTCACCGAACCATGATCTTTAACAGTCTGTGCTGCCCATGCTTTCATTGCTGCAAGGTCTGACACATCGAGTTTTTGCGTCGTTACACGTACATTGCTGGCTTTCACCAATTCAACGGTTGCCGCAAGCCCCTGTTCATTCACATCGCTTAAAGACAGATGGCAGCCTTGTTTAGCCAAAAGCACAGCCAATTGCTGACCAATACCTGAACCTGCACCTGTAATGGCAGCCACTTTATTTTTGAAGTTTTTCATTGTGATTCCTTATTCCTTTATGCTGCCGCTTGGCTTTATCACAGCGTGATCTCATTTGCCAATGTGTGCAGTTCGTCGACTTAATATAGTTTTGACAATACATATTGTCAATGTCATCTTGGGACGTGCTAAGCTGTTGAAATCGCCAATGCTTAAACATAGGTTTAAACTGAAATTATTGCTAAAATAAGACAAAATTCTGCTTTAGTTCAGCGTATATTTTCATGACAGATGCAACAAATCACACAGAACAACAACAGGCAAAAAATGTGAAGGAACGTCAATTTAAAGGGCTTTCTCTCAGTGAACGTAAGCAAGCGCGACGTGAAAAACTGATTGAAGCCGGTATAGAAGCCTATGGAACACATGGCTTTTTTTCAGTGACTGTGAAAGATATTTGTTTGGAAGCCAAGCTGACCGAACGCTATTTTTATGAATCATTTAAGAAAAGTGAGCAATTGTTCCAGACCATCTTTTTAAAATTAATCGATGAACTGCAACAAAATGTGATGCAAGCCATCATGCAAGCATCTACCGATTCTAAAAAAATGATTGAAGCGGGTTTAACCGCCCTATTGTTAACTTTAAAAAATAATCCCCATATGGCGCGCATCATTTACATCGATGCCATGTTGGTACAAGAGCTACATAACCAAGCCACAATTCATGAAACCATGATGCGCTTTGACCGTATGATTCATGCCTTTGTCATGCTCATGATGCCGAATATTGATCGTTCAGAACGCGAAATTTCAATGGTCGCAACAGGTCTCAATGGTTATGTCACCCAAATCGCGATTCGCTGGGTCATGAGTGATTATAAACAACCGATTGACGAAGTTTTATCGTCATGTAGCGTGGTCTTTTTGGCCTTGTTGGATGCTTTTTCTGAAAAACCCAGGAAATAAATTTTGTCCTCAACACTGATCTTTACAATTTTTTGAATGATTTTTTGTGACAACAGCATGATGCAAAGCCCATGTTGTTGAATATTTCAGGATTTAAATTGTCACAATTTCTTTCTAAACCCCAATGAAAGATCATTTTTGCAATGATACTGTCATAATTAATCTTTGTAATAAGCCTGTCATAAATATAAAACGGTCTACCGTTTACATAAAATAGGGTATTGCGCTGTGAAAGATGACTATATTTTAATCGTCGACGACGAACTCCCGATTCGGGAAATGATCCATACTTCACTGGATATGGCTGGTTTTCAATGTCAGCAAGCTGAAGATGCCAAACAAGCGCACCAAATGATTGTGGATCAGCGTCCTGCACTGGTTTTATTGGATTGGATGATGCCTGGTGGCGTGAGTGGTGTAGACCTATGTCGTCGTTTAAAACGCGATGAAAATTTGTCAGAAATTCCAGTCATCATGCTCACTGCGCGCGGTGAAGAAGACCATAAAGTCCAAGGTCTAGACGCAGGCGCAGATGACTACATGACCAAACCCTTTTCCACCCGTGAGTTAGTGTCACGGATTAAAGCGGTGCTGCGTCGCTCAAATGCATTGGGTGGTGAAAAAACCATTGATGCCAATGGTTTAATCCTCGATCCAGTCAGCCAACGTGTCAGCTTTGGTAACACCATTTTAGATATGGGACCGACTGAATATCGTTTACTGGCCTTCTTCATGACTCATCCTGAACGTGCCTATACCCGTGCTCAATTATTAGATCAGGTTTGGGGTGGAAACGTGTATATTGAGGACCGTACCATTGACGTTCATATTCGTCGTTTGCGTAAAGTTCTTGAACCTTTCCAAGCCGATCGTTATGTGCAAACTGTTCGTGGTACAGGTTACCGTTTCTCTACCCGTGCAGACGCTGTGATGGGTTAGTCATTTTAGGTCTTTAATTTTCTATGTACGAACCGTATCCCGTCCCTGAACTTGCCAGTGAACATAAAAAATTCCGTTACAGCAGTTTATGGACTTTTGCCAAGCAGGATTTAAGACTGCTGGCATTTTTCCTGCTCATTGCTGCAC
Organism: Acinetobacter sp. YH12063; assembly: GCF_013419715.1. Lineage (NCBI taxonomy): Bacteria > Pseudomonadati > Pseudomonadota > Gammaproteobacteria > Moraxellales > Moraxellaceae > Acinetobacter > Acinetobacter sp. YH12063. The sequence goes on from NZ_VOZO01000009.1 coordinate 56,778, forward strand.
TCATCGGCTTTGGTATCGGGTATTTATGGATCTGCATCTTAATTGCCTTTGCAGTGTTTTTTGCATTGCAAATGCGTTCGCTGTACTTGGTCAACGAATGGATTTCAAACCGTCCCTATGATGTCCCGCCGAATTTAGACGGTATTTGGGGGGCTTTGCTCTTTAATGTATACCGTGCGCAGCGTCAAGAACGCATTGTACAAGCTGAAATGGTTGGTCTGATCGACCGCGCTCAATCTTCCTTAGTGGCACTTGCTGAAGCTGTGGTATTGATTGATGAATTACACCAAATCGAATGGTGGAACCCTGCCGCAGAAAAGCTTTTGGGGATTCAACAGCTCGATCAAGGGCGCAATATTTTAAGTATTTTAAGACAGCCTAGTTTTATCGAATACTTTACCAATATCGATTTAGCCCCCGATGGTTTAAAAATGAAATCATCGGTACTTGAAGACCATTATGTACAAGTCAAATTAACCCGTTTTGGTCGCGAAAGTCGTTTATTGGTGGCTTATGACGTCACGCGCATGCATAACCTTGAGCAAATGCGTAAAGACTTTGTCGATAATATTTCACATGAGCTACGCACACCACTTACGGTTTTAAGTGGCTATATCGAAACCTTTACCGATCAGGAAGATTTAAATCCACGCTGGAAACGCGCATTCGATCAAATGCAGTCTCAAACCCGCCGTATGAATGCTTTGGTTAATGACTTGTTATTATTATCTCGTCTGGAAAATGATAAAAAAGTTGCTAAAAATCAAATCATTGAAATGCCAAGCCTAATGAACCAACTATATGACGATGCACATGCTTACAATGTGGATTATGGACATACACTGAATCTCGAGATTGATAGTCACTGTGACCTGATCGGATCAGATATGGAATTGGCGAGTGCCTTTAGTAACCTCATCACCAATGCTATTAAATACACCCCCAAAGGCGGTACTGTGACCATTGGATGGCATGATGATGGTACGCATGGTTATTTTACCGTTGAAGATACGGGTATCGGGATTGACCCAAAACACTTACCCCGTTTAACGGAACGGTTTTACCGTGTGGACAGCGCACGTAGTCGCCAAACGGGAGGAACAGGTTTAGGTCTTGCCATCGTGAAACACGTTTTGATGCAACATCAGGCACACCTTGAAATTGAGTCCAAAGAAAACCGCGGTTCGCTGTTTAAAGTAGTCTTCCCTAAAGAACGCTTGTATCATGTGAGCTAAGCAGAATCATCCTGCCGGTCTTGCTGTGCTTCCAACTGTTGTTCTTGTTGTTTGGCACGGCGATATGCAGGACGCTGTTGCATCCGTTGTAAGAAAGCCTGAATTTGTGGATATCGCCCTTGAGTTCTGGTCATGACGGCTTCTAATGGAAACGTCATCTGAATATCCGCAAAGCTAAACGGTCCCGCAAAATATTCATTTTCCGCTAAATGGTTTTCTAAAAACTCGATATTTTCTTTTAAGCGAGGTCGTACAAAACCTTTTTTGACCCCATCACAAATGCGATTAGCTACGGGTTTGATGACCCAAGGCACATGGCGTGGCACATTGCTCATGACCAACTGCATCACCAATAACGGCATCAGAGAACCTTCGGCATAATGCATCCAAAAGCGATATTGTTGTTTTGAATGTTCCGCCTTGGCTGCAAAAAAATCATGCCGATCATACTTTTCTTGTAAATACTCCAAGATCGCTGCAGATTCTACCAAGACCAGTCCATCATCCTGCAATATGGGCGACTTCCCTAAAGGATGGATGACTTTAAGCTCAGGGGGAGCAGACAAATTTGGCTGGCGCAGATAAAACTGAACCTGATAATCCAGTCCTAATTCCTGCATTGCCCATAAAATACGAAATGAACGAGATTTTTCTAGATGATGTAGCACCCGCATGGGTTCATCTCCTATTAAGGTGTTTACTGTTGCCGTTGCGACGATACCCATAATGACTCCCTCATGGTTATGCCGCACCATTTTCACCACAGGTACGGCTGTTCATTTTTATTTTTAAGTTAACGTGATGGACGCATTTTATCAGGGAAAGCCGGTGCTTCTAGTCGTGGACCATCATAGTCTGGAATAGAGCCAAAGCGTTCGTCCTGATTAATCCACTGCTCACGGGCAATATTCAATTCTTCTTGTGTGCGCCCCACAAAATTCCACCACAGCAGAATCGGTGATTCAAAAGGTTCACCTCCTAATAATAAAACACGGCCACCTGCATGTAGGTCAATTTTGACTTGGGTTAAGCCCGGCTCAAGTACCACCATATTGTCTTCATTTAGCTCGTGACCATTGATACTGGCAGTCCCTTCGAGGGCCATAAAGCCATATTCAAATTTTGGATTCAGCGGCAAGACGGTACTTTGACTTTCCGAACTACGCAGATCGACACCCAATAATTCACTATGTACTTTTACCGGCGATTTAGTCTGTAAAAATTCACCGACCAAGACCGTCAATTCAATCCCGTCTTGTGTCACCACAGGCAACTCTGGGTAATGGTCAAACTGGGGCGCCATATTGATTTTGTCATCTGGCAATGCAATCCAAAGCTGCGCAGCATGCATTTGCGTTTCAGACTCTGGAGCAACCTCAGTATGCGAAATACCATAACCCGCCGTCATGAGATTGACTTGTTTGGGCTGGATTAACTGATGTGTGCCCAAACTGTCGGTATGCATCATGGTGCCATCAATCATCCATGTAAATGTTTGCAAACCAATATGTGGATGCGGCCCAACATCTAAGCCATCACCTTGAGGAAAATGCACTGGACCGGCATGGTCAAGGAAACACCATGCCCCAATCATCCGTTTATGCCGACTCGGTAAAGCACGTTTAATCACTGTGCCTTGACCAATTTCAGCACGGCGCAGTGGAAATTCTTGAATGAACTGATTGACGTATTTTTCACAATCGTCGGAATGAGATATTTCTGTGTAATTGGTATTGGTCATATTCTTACCCTAAATTTGGCTAAGCCGACGCAAGGACTATCGGCTAGAGCTATGCATTTTTTCCATTATATCTGCATTAACTCCATCTTCTTCAGCTGTCATTAATACGCTGAATCACAGAGATAGGACAATCGTTTTTTTGTTGCCTAATATGACATACAGCATAACAGTTATTGATGCTTATTTAGACAACATCCAATGCGAAATTACTTGTTCAGATCACGTGAAATGTAAATTTAAGTAACACAAATTAACACTCATTTTTGACCAAACAATACCAAATAATTCACAAATCCTTGAAATAACGTGTTTAATTTTAAATAAAAATGGTATAGATTATTTGAGTTACATAAAATTACATACAAACCATGCTCACCCGTCGGTAATCTTGCATGATCAATGAGTATAAGAAAGAATCACGTGCACTGATCCAAAAAGCCTTGAAAGGAACCGTTGTTCGCGTTCCTGCTCAATTTCGTCAAGAATTTTTCCACTACCATCGTCGTCAACTTTTTAAATTCTTTTTCCAAGTCAACATCGTTGCACAATTGGCCTATCTCTCTTATGCCATAGCGGATTGGTTTATGTTGCCCGATGTGGGCTTGCTCGCGATAGGCTTAAAAACGGCCTATACCTTACTGATGATGGGCATCACATGGGTCATTTATACATATAGCAAGAGCATTTTACTCTTTGACTTGATGCTTCCCCTATCGATCGTTGGTGCTTCTGCGCTGTGGTTTAGCCTCCTCAATTTATCCAATAGCCCCGATGTGCCGATCTATTTATATGCATCTTTGGTTTTTATTGTGTTAGCTAATTTATGTGTGCAAATCCGCTTTAAAGCTGCTGTGCTCATTTCTCTGTGTATCAGTCTAATCTTGCTGATTGGGGTGTATTTCGCCGTTTCTGGCAATATCCATCAACTGCAATTGTTTATCTTGATCTATTCCCCTGTGTTGTTATTTAGTCTGTATATCAGTTGGAATTCAACGCAAAAATCCAGAATTGTTTTTTTACACAGTAAACTCGATCAGTTGAACCGTGAAGCGCTCAATATTATGGCGCATACCGATGTGCTGACTGGCTTAAACAATCGACGTCAATTTATTCAACTTGCCAATTATCATATTCATCATCAGTCCAAACCGTTACAGCCGCTTTCATTACTGATTTTTGATGTCGACAAATTTAAAAATATTAATGATCAATTTGGGCACTATATTGGTGATCATGTTTTACAACAAATTGCAGAAACGTGCCGACATACCTTACGTAGCCAAGACATCATTGCCCGCTTCGGCGGTGAAGAATTTATAATTCTTTTACCGCAGACACACCTGCGTCAGGCTCAAGATATTGCCGAACGCCTACGACGAGCAATAGCCGATGATTATTTAGAACTTGATACACTACAAAAACTTAAATTTACCGTTTCAATTGGTGTTGCCGAATTTGGTCAAAAGAACCGAGATTTACAAAGTGTCATTCGCATGGCCGACCAGGCACTTTATCAAGCAAAATCTGCAGGACGCAATCAAATTTCAACTTATAAAACAGCAAGTTAATAATATATTTTGTAACATTCATCAGACGATTTTTTATCCTTCATTCTAAAAATCCCTAGTTTCAGGTAGATATTTTTGTGTGTTTTTTGTTCATAATTTGTCCTAAGCCATTTATGGAGAAGGGACATGTCTGTTGATGTACGAATGAGTTCTCGGACTAATTCGTCTGCTCAGGAAGTTCGTAAAAATCATACTCATACTTTGAAACTTTCTGAGTGTGATCTTGCCAATCGTGCCGAGATTGAACAAGCCATTGCAGATCCTTTTGCACGTATTCCTACGCAGTTTAGAAACTATTTTCTACAACATCAGTATGCCCATCAGTTACCTTATTTGCGTCAAGTGAACTACATGGCGCAGATTACGTTTCTTCTTTATTTTTTTGCTGACATTTTTATTATCCCTGACATGTTCTTTTGGTCAGGTCTTTCTCGAGTGGCTATGATTATTGCTGCCCTATTGGTCAGCTTTTATCTGTTTAAATACAAAAAAGATATTCGTGTGCTCGACATGATCTTACCGATTGGGACAGTCTGTAGCACCGCGATTTGGATTGGCTTATTACTTGCTTCAAATAGCCCAATGGTCTCGTCCTATATCTATGGTGCAGCGATCTTTATTTTAATTGCCAATGTCTGCGTACAAACACAATTTAAGCCTGCCTTGTATTGTTCGGGTCTCATTTCGCTATTGGTATATTTTGCGGTGAGTCAGCTTTTATCATGGCAAGAAGCACTGATTTTTGTGGTGGTGTCTATTCCTGTTTGGATGATCAGCCTGCATATGAGTTGGAATAATACACTCAATGCACGTCGTCATTTTTTACGTACCCTACTTGACGACTGGAATATGCATACGCTGAAAAATCTAGCCCACACAGATGAGCTCACCCAGTTATACAACCGTCGTCAGTTTGTTCAGTTGGCTGAACATCGCATCCATGAATGGCCAACGCCTGCAAGCACTTGTTTATTGATGTTTGATGTCGATCATTTTAAACATATTAATGATAATTACGGGCATGATGTTGGTGATCAGGTACTGCAATGTATCGCTGAAACCACCCGTAAAGAAATGCGCCAAAAAGATGTCTTGGCTCGTTTTGGTGGTGAAGAATTTATTGTGCTTCTGTCGGAAACGCAAATACAGGATGCAATGTTAATCGCAGAACGTATTCGTTTAACACTTCAAAATCAATCATTGCTGAATGTCGCAAATCACCCGATCCAATTTACCGTTTCCATTGGTGTTTCACAGCTTAAATCACATAAGCAAAATTTAACTGAACTGATTAAGCAAGCGGATATTGCGCTGTATCAGGCAAAAGAAAATGGCCGTAACCGTGTAGAGCGCTATGATTCAAGTATGAAACCGGAACGTAAATCGACAAAGTCTTGGCAAAGCTTTACCCATAAAGCGAAGTCCAAAGCTGAACCGAATAATGAGAGCGATCGTAGTTGGTCAATTGTTTATAAATAGAATGTTGAGATATAAAAAAAGGACGCTGAAGCGTCCTTTAAGTTTATTTAAAAACTATCTTCATCAAAACGGTCTTGATCTATTTTATAAATATGGAAACTTCTTTCAATTTGAATACCCAAGCCAAATTCAATCATGAGAGATGTAAGCTTGTCACCATCAATTAAAACAATGCCTGATTTCTTTGCTGACTCAATTGCTTCTTTACTAAAACAAGAAGTAGTAATAAATACGCCCTTTTTCGCCACTTGATCAGCCAAAGCTCCCTTAAACTGTTGAATGTCAGGGCGCCCCACCGTATTTTCCCAACGTTTAGCTTGAATATATATTTTATCTAAACCTAAACGATCTTCACTGATAATACCGTCAATGCCACCATCACTGGTTTTACCTATTGCTTGGGCTGCGTCTTGATGTGAACCGCCATAACCCATTATTACCAACAAATCGACAACTAATTGCTCAAAGAATTTGGGTGAATTACTTTTAATTTTATTTAATAGCTCATCTTTAATTGTTTGATTAAGCTCCTTTGATGATTGTTCGATTATTTCTGCAGGCGTCAAATGTTCTGTTTGAATAGATGTAGCATGCTCTTCTATTAGAACTAGATTTTGAATATTTTTATTATGGTTAGAACCAATTTTATAATCAGAAAACCCTTCAAACTGCATCAAATACTGATTAGTTATATTGGATAAGCTGGACAACTCAATAGACCAACCTAACGTACTTAATTCGCAAAGACCACGTGATGGTTGTTGTATCAAACCTGCTTTAACCAAATATGTTTTCGCCCAGCCAACACGATCATAAAATACTGTTTTTGTACCACTAGATAGCCTTAAATTTAAATCAGCTTCAGATAACCCAGATCTTTCAGCTAAAATTTTTGTGGCAGAACTTAATTTTATTGCCTCTTTTTGTTCTGCTAAAAGTTTCATTAATGGAAGCATCAACTGATCGTATGTAGGCAATGACATTTAACTTGCTCTTTTTAAAATAGTATTTTTCATAATTATAAACAAAAAAAAGGACGCTGAAGCGTCCTTTTTTTATTAGAAATATTTAGGTTTCCCTAAATAGCCGCGAGCATAGCTCTTGGCGTAAAACTGGCACGAAGCAGTGCTTCGTGAAACCCCAGTCTGGCGCAGGCATAGCCTTTGCCGTAATTTAGGCAAGAAACGTTGTTTCTTGAAATCCCTAAATTACTCCCACTCAATCGTAGCAGGTGGTTTAGACGATACGTCATAAACAACACGAGAAACTTCAGCAATCTCGTTCATGATACGTGTAGAAATCTTGTCTACTAAGTCGTATGGAAGATGTGCAAAACGTGCAGTCATAAAGTCCACAGTTTCTACAGCACGAAGCGCGATCACCCATGCATAACGACGGCCATCACCTACGACACCCACAGATTTCACAGGTTGGAATACAGCAAATGCTTGTGCAGTTTTGTCATACCAGCCGCTTGCGCGAAGTTCTTGCATGAAGATGTCATCTGCTAGACGAAGGATATCTGCATATTCTTTTTTCACTTCACCAAGAATACGTACACCTAGACCTGGGCCTGGGAATGGATGACGGTAAAGCATTTCAAATGGAAGACCAAGAGTTGTACCTAAACGGCGTACTTCGTCTTTGAACAAATCACGGATTGGCTCAACCAATTCGAATGCTAAATCTTCTGGTAAACCACCCACGTTGTGGTGTGATTTAATCACGTGTGCTTTACCTTGTTTGCTTGCCGCAGATTCAATTACGTCTGGGTAAATGGTACCTTGAGCAAGGAAGTTCACACCGTCAAGCTTACGTGCTTCTTCAGCAAAAACTTCAATAAATTCACGACCGATGATTTTACGTTTTTTCTCTGGATCAACTTCACCCGCAAGCGCTGTTAAGAAGCGATTTTCAGCGTCGGCACGAATCACGCGGATACCCATGTTTTTCGCAAACATGTCCATCACTTGCTCGCCTTCGTTCAAACGAAGTAAACCGTTATCTACGAATACACAAGTCAATTGGTCGCCAATCGCACGGTGTAAAAGTGCAGCTACAACAGATGAATCGACACCGCCTGAAAGACCCAAGAGAACTTTTTGATCACCAATTTGCTCACGAAGTTGTTCTACGCGAAGATCGATGATGTTTTCTGAGTTCCACAAGTTACGGCAACCACATACGCCATGTACGAAGTTAGACAATAACTCAGCACCTTTCGCAGTGTGTGTCACTTCTGGGTGGAATTGGATACCATAGAAACGACGTTTTTCATCAGAAACCATCGCCACTGGGCAGCTTGGTGTGCTGGCAGTGATTTGGAAACCTTCAGGAATTTGAGTCACTTTATCGCCATGACTCATCCACACTTTTAATTGGTCTTTGGTATCTTCAAGATCACCAATTAAAGCATCACGGACTTTAATATCAACTTCTGCATAACCGAATTCATGTACAGTACCTGGCTCAACTTTACCGCCAAGTTGTTCTGACATGGTTTGTAGACCATAGCAAATACCTAAAACAGGTACACCAAGTTCAAATACAACTTGTGGTGCGCGCGGACTACCTTCTTCATGAACACTTTCTGGACCACCTGAAAGAATGATCCCGTTTGGGTTAAATGCACGAATGTCTTCTTCAGACATATCAAATGCGTACATTTCTGAATAAACACCAGCTTCACGTACACGACGTGCAATAAGCTGACTATATTGAGAACCGAAATCCAAAATCAGGATACGGTCTTCAGTAATTTGGGTATTGGTAGTCATGGCAAACAACTATGCAGGCAACGAATATAAGCGCCGTATTCTAACATTTTTCTTGGACTTTCGCACACTATTCGGACAGGGGCAAAAACCACAAGCGAAACGATGTTTTTTACAACACATTTCAGGGCTTTATTGATTTACTTTAAATCAGCGATAGACATGAAAAAAGCGGCAGAACGCCGCTTTGATGGATGCTCGGACTCATGACCGCTTTATTTTGATTTTTCGATCCAATGATCAAAACTGAATTTACCAGCACCATGCAGCATGAGAAATAATAAGCCGCCAGACATCGCCAAGTTTTTCATAAAGTTAATGCCATCTTCTGCACCACCATGGAATAAAAATGCAGTGATTAAACTAAATACGGTTAGACCCAGTGCCGCAAAACGCGCTTGAAAACCAAACAATAAAGCTAAGCCACCACCCAACTCGACTAAAATGGTGATCGGAAGTAGCCCTGCCGGTACACCCATTGACTCCATATAACCTGCGGTTGCAGTGTAAGCGGTAATTTTGCCCCAACCTGCCACAATAAAAATATAAGCCATCAAAATACGTGCAACCAGACTGATCACTGCATTGATTTGCGGCTGTTGACTCAGATTTTTCACTATAAGATTTGGATTAAACATACTGAAACCTATTTTTAATACTGTTCAAAAGATGTGCTTAGATTAGGTCGTTTCTTATTCTCTTTAAATATGCTTTTATAATATTCATCATTCCATATATAGAACGATTTTACTGATAATTAATTACGTTTTAATACTGACTTTGCTGCCCCAGACTGATAGCATCAGACCACTATTTTACGCATATAAGCCCCATGGAACTGATTGATTTTATACTACATGTTGATGACCATTTACTCGAGTTCATTACCAATTATGGCGTATGGATTTATGCAATTCTGTTCCTGATTATTTTTGTTGAAACCGGTTTAGTGGTCATGCCCTTTTTACCGGGTGATAGTCTTCTGTTTGCAGCAGGCGCGCTCGCTGCGTCAACAGGTGCCATGGATCCATGGGTTTTGGTGATTTTGCTGTTTATCGCTGCGGTCTTGGGCGACACGCTGAATTACCATATTGGTAAATATATTGGCCCACGTGTCTTTGAAATTGAATCACGCTTCATTAACCGTCAACATTTGGTCAATACGCAAAAATTCTTTGAAAAACACGGTGGTAAAACCATTATTTTTGCCCGCTTTATTCCTTTTGCACGAACCTTCGCGCCTTTTGTCGCAGGTGCAGGCAGCATGAACTATAAGTACTTCCTGACTTTTAACATGATTGGTGCGATTTGTTGGGTTGGCTCATTTATCACTTTGGGTTATTTATTTGGCAATATGCCCATCGTGAAAGATAACTTCACCCATCTGATCTTCGGCATCATTATTATTAGTATTTTACCGGGCGTGATTGGTTTTATTCGAGCAAAATTAAAGAAATAAACCGATGTGGTGAACACCTTTAAGCAAAAAAGCGTAAAACCACGGGAAACATACATAAAATCAGCATCAGGGCCGATCCTTTATACAGAAGATCGGCCTTAATTTTTTGGGTCTTACCGGCCAAAATCGTCCGTCCAAATGACATCCAAAACAATGCAACTGGTAGCAAAACCACGCTAAATACAGCGAAAACCAAAATAAAATTTAATGGGCTAGCCCAAGTTTCAATTGGGAAAATACCTGCAGCAAAAAGCAACGCTTTAGGATTTTTTAACGAGGAAATGAATAATTCACGTGGTTGAATTGAAGGATGTTTTTGATTGTACTGATGTAAATGCGTCGATTTCCACAAATGAAAAGCCAACCATAAAACATAGGCAATACTGAGAAAATGTAGCAAGTGAATTAAATTCGGCCACACTGGAGCGCTTAAATGAATAATCAACGCCCACAAATTAATGGCATAGAAATAGCCCAATAATTCTGCAGGAATCAGCATGCACGTCTTTGCAATGCCTTGTTGATGTGCAGAGCTTGCCATTAGTGCATTGCTAGGTCCCGGCGTCATCATCACCGCAATCATTGCCAATACAAAAAGCCAACTCTCAATCATAAATACCCAGACAATGTTTCAAAGCGCACACCTTAGCCGAAATGAATTTAAAAAAACAAGTACGCGCTAGGTCAGTTTTATCCTTGTACAAGTCAATGCACTCACGCTGAATGTTCAAGACCAGAAGGAGGTATTGAAATCCACAAATAATATTTAATTTAATTTTTTCATAGATTTAAATATTTTATTGGCTCTAAATAGTACAGTTTATTTAGCTCAAAAAAAATGCCAGTAGACGCCTCGCCTACTGACAAATTTTATTACACTTTTCTCATAGCACAGGCCTAAGCCTCTGCTCATGATCCGCTTATGATTTTGCTGCAGTAGCCGAATTTGCGCGAACGATAATCGGACAACCTTTAAATTTTGCTGCCTGTACAATCGCTTCTTGCTCACCTAGAACGCGTGAAAGTTCGGTACGTTTGGTATTTGAAGATTGTCCCATATTGACCGAAATACTCGGACCAATGCCCCAACCTCCACGGCTGCCCCAGCCACCACCAAGGCCAACACCGACACCAACGCCTGTGCGCTTCGGTGTTTCTACACCATTTTGAATATAGTCGTGGATTCGGTTGTATTCGCTTTGCAATTGTTGGCAACTCAAAGACTGATACTGTGTAGGTGAAACATAGCTTGGTTTAGGCGTACTTGCACATGCACCCAATACAACAGCAGTGAAAGCAACTAGACCACATTTAAGTGCATTCATACTTTTCTCGATACTACTTTTGCTCAATTTCATTGAACAATGATTGATAGGCTTGCGTCAATTTATGATCTGCAGCCAAATGGATTAAAGGTTGATTTTTATGATGAGATTCTTTCATCAGCACTGAAGGCGGTAACATGCTGTCCAATACAGGCAGACCTTCATCTTTGAGTTGTTGTACAACTTCGCGCGGCAACTTCGCCTGTGCCTGAAATTGATTGACCACAATGCCTTCAATTTCTAAATGATCATTATGATCATCCTGCGTTTCCAACACATTTTCGATCAGGGTCTGTAAAGCTCGTTTTGAAAACACGTCACAGTCAAATGGAATCAGCACGCGATCTGCCGCAATCAACGCAGATAAAGTAAAAAAGTTAAAGGCAGGCGGTGTATCAATAAACACTCGATCATATTGACCGCTCATCTGCTGCAAAGCATCACGCAGTTTGTAAATTTTATGCTTAGATTCTAAGGCATGTGCCAACGCGCCTAAATTTGGACTGGCTGGAATCACATCTAAACGTGGATAAGGCGATGCATGCACATAACTTTCCAAACCTTTGGCACGACCCTTCAAAATCGAACCGATGGCATTTCCCAACAAACCTTTACTTTGTTGCGTCCCCAAGACTTCTTCAAAATAATTTTCAATATTGGGTTCAAGAGCAGGCTTATCTGCCGAATACGTCGCATCATCCCCCAACAAATATTGACTTGAATTGGCTTGAGGGTCGAGGTCAATCACCAAAGTTTTTAAACCTTGGTGCGCGCTTATCGCAGCTAAATTGACCGTAATACTCGATTTCCCCACACCACCTTTTTGGTTAAATACCACACGCGTACGCATTCAAAACCCTCTAATCTTTGTTTTTTTACTCAAGCCTTGAAATCGGCCATGTGGATAAGCCATTTATCCAAAAACTGGTTTAATTATAACCAATGTAATGATGAAAATAAGTGCAACAGCTGCAATAAATAAGCCCGCACGGCGCTGAACCAATAAAACACTGTCATCTTTTTTATACGCTTTAGATAAAGAAGACAGCAACGCTAGAAATAGTACAACTTTGGCATAGAACCATGGCTGCACATCAAAGTTCTTCATAAACAATAAGATAATTCCTGTCACAGCAATTAATGTCATTGAGCCATGTTGCAAAGCAACAAAAAACTTACGACCTGATGGATTGGGTAAATTGCCCTGCGTCCCTTTAAACAGCGTAAAAGCACGAATGAAAATGGCAGCACAGCCTAAAGCCACACCACACATATGAATGATTTTAATGATTAATTGCGTTTCCATGGCTCACCTTAAGATGACTTAGGTGCATGCGCACATTCAGGGCTAGTGGTGTCTTGACCTTTCCATTCTTCGGGTAAAAACGCATGAATGGCCAAGGCATGAATTTGCCCCGGACTAAGTAAATCACCGGCTGCGGCATAGACTTTTTGATGACGTTGCACCAAACGCAAACCTGCAAATGCCTCACTCACGATCACTGCTTTAAAATGCGACTCTTTACCTGGGAAATAACCTCCATGACCTGCGGACTCATTCACCACTTCAAGATGTGTAGGCGCTAATGTCTGTAGACGCTCAATTAATTGCTGTTCTAAACTCAAAACGGCTCTCCCAAATTCAAAAAAAGGTTCAACTGGTCTTAGTATAGCCTGTATTTGTTCAAGTTCTTGTGTCGCAAAGTTGCTGAAACCATCTGAATTGCATGATTTCATCAAAATGGAAGCCTTCGACCTGCAAAAATCTTCCAATTTTCAAACAAATTGTTTTTATTTTATGCAAACGATGCACAGTTTTTCATAAAGTTATTGACCTGAAAAATCCTTAATGTATTATACGTGGCTATGCGGGAATAGCTCAGTTGGTAGAGCATAACCTTGCCAAGGTTGGGGTCGGGAGTTCGAGTCTCCTTTCCCGCTCAAAATTTTTTCATTCGGTTTTTTATTTAAAAAATTGGATAGACTCCGCGGGAATAGCTCAGTTGGTAGAGCATAACCTTGCCAAGGTTGGGGTCGGGAGTTCGAGTCTCCTTTCCCGCTCCAAATTCAAAAAGCCCTCATCGAAAGATGGGGGCTTTTTTATCTATCGCTTACACCAATCAAAATCAATCTATATTTATTCAGTATGTGGAACATGGTTTGAGTCAGGTTCCACAAATATGAATAAAAATTAAAATTGCGTTAATAGGTCACACGGACATAATCACGATATTCAGGTTTCCAGAAATTCGCTTCAATCGCATGTTCGAGCACTTCAACGCTGACATTTGGCGCAACACCATCAGCAATCGCAGCCAACGCGACTTTCAATGCAATTTTCTTCGAAATATCCTGTAAATAATCCAAACTTGGCAATAAATCAGCATTTGGATCTGCCAATTTTGGTGAACAGTCCGCCAATGCCGTACTAGATGCCATCAGCATATTTTCCGTCACACGTTTCGCCCCAGATGCAATCACACCCAGTCCAATCCCCGGGAAAATATAGGAGTTATTGCACTGTGAAATCTGATGAATCTTGCCATGATAATTCACTGGTGCAAATGGACTACCTGTCGCAATCAGGGCCTTACCTTTGGTCCACTCGATAATATCTGCAGGCACCGCTTCGACACGTGATGTCGGGTTAGATAGTGGCAACACAATAGGCTGTTCACAATTTGCAGCCATCGTTTCAATAACCTCTTGGCTAAACAGCCCCGGTTGTCCCGAAACCCCAATCAATACAGTCGGTTTGGCATGTGTAACCACATCCAGGAGTGAGATGACCGAATCTGCATTTGCCCAATGTGCGACGTTATCCGGTGCTTGCGCAAGCTTGCGTTGGAAATCTAAAAGATTCGGCTGATTTTCAGTAATTAAACCAAAGCGGTCGACCATAAACACCCGCGCACGTGCTTGAGCATCGGTTAAACCTTCCGCCACCATTTGCTTGATGATCTGTTCTGCAATCCCACAACCTGCTGAACCCGCCCCTAAGAAGGTGACGATTTGATCTTTGAGCTGCTTGCCTGCTGCACGTGATGCCGCAATTAAACTTCCGACAGACACTGCTGCTGTCCCTTGAATATCGTCATTGAAACAGCAAATTTTATCGCGATATTTTTCCAATAAAGGCATCGCATTTTTTTGTGCAAAGTCTTCAAATTGAATCAGCGCTTTTGGCCAACGTTGTTGAATGGCTTTAATCACGTCATCGACAAATTGATAATATTCTTCACCGCTGATACGAGGCTGACTCCAACCCATATAAATCGGGTCATTCAACAGCTGTTGGTTATTGGTTCCGACATCTAAAGTAATCGGCAATGTATAGGCTGGACTGATCCCACCACATGCGGTGTACAGCGACAACTTACCAATCGGAATCCCCATCCCGCCAATGCCTTGGTCACCAAGGCCAAGAATACGTTCACCGTCCGTAATCACGATCACTTTCACATTCTTTTTATTCACGTTATGAATAATTTGATCGATATGATCACGGTCAGGATATGAAATAAAGATCCCACGATGACGGCGGTAAATATCTGAAAAGCGCTGACAAGCTTCACCCACTGTTGGTGTATAGATGATCGGCATCATCTCACTGAGGTGATTTTCAATTAAGTGATAGAACAATGTTTCATTGGTATCTTGAATATTGCGCAGGTAGATATGCTTATTGATATCACTATTAAATGCACAATATTGCTGATAAGAACGCTGACTTTGTTCTTCAATGCTTTCTGTAACGTGTGGGATTAAACCGTGTAAATTAAAGCTCTTACGTTCATCTTCATTAAACGCAGAACCTTTATTTAAAAGTGGGAGTTCTAAAAGTGTATTTCCGGCATAAGGAATATATAAAGGTCGTTTCGTTTTCAAATTTTCACTGGACATTATTTAACTCGTTTAATTAATCTTTTGTTTCGCACTGCAAAAAGCGAAATGCACAAAAGTGACTATCTCGTTATTTGTTATAGCCTATCCTGATTCGAGCGCTTTGGGGCATTTAGTAAATTGATAGTAGTTTTAGTTAGATTTTATAATCTGATAACTCGATCATGCATCCAATCATCGCAACGCCTATTTTGGCTTAAATGTATACGACTTTTAGCGAATCTTAGAAAATAACAAAAATAATTAATGATTAAATTTCAATCAATTAAATAAATTCAATACAAAGCCCTAAATTTGGTAGGTCTTTGGTAGGTGTGAATTTAAAACATCCCTCGCAATACTCAGTTTAGGTGAGTATCACCCATAACAAATGACAATGAATGGTAGAAGGAATCGCACCATGGCTTTTAAAAATATTGCAGATCAAACAAACGGTTTTTACATCCCTTGTGTTTCACTTTTTGGCCCCGGCTGTGCTAAAGAAATTGGTGCAAAGGCGCAAAATCTTGGCGCAAAGAAAGCGCTTATCGTGACCGATGCCGGTCTATACAAATTTGGTGTGGCAGACACCATTGCCGCATATTTAACTGAAGCTGGCGTAGAAAGTCACATCTTCCCGGGCGCAGAACCCAACCCAACTGACACCAACGTACATAGCGGTGTAGATGCCTACAATGACAATGGCTGTGACTTTATTGTCTCTCTCGGCGGCGGCTCTTCTCATGACTGTGCCAAAGGCATTGGCTTAGTCACTGCAGGTGGTGGTCATATTCGTGACTATGAAGGCATCGATAAAAGTACAGTCCCAATGACTCCCCTCATTGCGATTAATACCACTGCTGGTACAGCATCTGAAATGACCCGTTTCTGTATCATTACCAATACTGAAACCCATGTAAAAATGGCCATTGTCGATTGGCGTTGCACACCACTCATCGCAATTGATGATCCAAAACTGATGATTGCTAAACCTGCGGCATTAACTGCTGCAACTGGTATGGATGCCTTAACGCATGCCGTTGAAGCTTATGTATCAACTGCTGCAAACCCAATTACCGATGCGTGCGCAGAAAAAGCCATTGCAATGATCAGTGAATGGCTCAGCCCTGCCGTCGCCAATGGCGAAAACCTAGAAGCACGTGATGCGATGAGCTATGCACAGTACTTAGCAGGGATGGCATTTAACAATGCATCTTTAGGTTATGTCCACGCGATGGCGCACCAACTCGGCGGCTTCTACAATTTGCCGCATGGCGTATGTAATGCCGTGCTGTTACCACACGTTTGCGAATTTAACCTGATCGCCTGCCCTGACCGCTACGCACGTATCGCACAGCTCATGGGTGTACCAACCGACGGTTTAACGGTGACTGAAGCGGCTTATGCAGCGATTGCAGCAATCCGTGAACTGTCTGCTTCGATTGGTATTCCATCGAGCCTTTCTGAACTCGGTGTGAAAGAACAAGACCTCAGCATCATGTCTGAAAATGCACAAAAAGATGCCTGTATGCTCACCAACCCACGTAAAGCGACTCATGCTCAAGTGGTTGATATTTTCAAGGCAGCGCTTAAAGCCAATGCCTCTGTGGTCGACTTCAAAGCGGCCGTTTAAGTTAAGCCCTCAAAGGTCTTCATGTTTAAGTGACCTAAGTGCCTACATTACCCTTTGAGTTTAGTGATGTAGGTCAACTGAATCCATTTCACTTTTTATTTCAGGGAAGCGACTATAGATTGGTCGCTTTCATACTGAGGTCACTCTTTTTTTAGTTCGTAAATCAGCATCGATTATTCATTTGACAAAAGCTCATGGCTCATCAAGGATAAAGCATAATGTCCAATAATATTGATGAGTATAATAATGAGCCATTCACATATTCAGTATCAGCCTGACATTTTGGGCGCAGACTATGAACAAGCTACGCTGACCTTCCCTGATGATTATGAAGGCCCAGTGGTTGCCACATTGGTTCGCAAAAAAGCATCAGCTCCCACCTCCAAAGCAGTGCTCTATATCCATGGTTTTATTGATTATTTTTTCCAAACCGAAATGGCCGAACGCTTTAATCAGCATGGCTTCGACTTTTACGCATTAGATTTAAGAAAGTATGGACGTTCCATCCTACCGCATCAAAAATATTATAATGTGCATGCACTGTCTGAATATGATGCCGAAATAGATCAAGCCCTAACGATCATTGCTGATGAAGGTCATGATGCCTTGCTGCTCTGTGGTCATTCAACGGGTGGATTAACCACCACTTTGTATGCAGCCCATCATCCAAATCATCCTTTAATTCAAGCCCTTTGGGTTAACAGCCCATTTTATGATTTCAACATGAATCCAGTGAAACGCGCACTGGGTATTCCACAGCTGAGTAAATTGGCAAAGACTTTTCCAAATTTAAAATTCCCAAGTGAACTGAATAAATGGTACACCGCCAGCTTACACCGTGAACTCAAGGGTGAATGGGACTTTAATTTAGACTGGAAAAAGACCCGCTATCCAATGGTGTATTTAAGTTTTGTGCGGACAATTTATGAGGCTCAAAAAGAGATTCATCGAGGTGTGACAATTGATGTACCAGTATTAGTGATGCATTCACATCAAACTAAAAATCCCAAAAAATGGGGTAAATCGGCTCAAAGCAGTGATGTGATTCTAGGAGTAAAAGACATCCAAAAATATGCCAAGAAAATTCAGGGCGATGTCACCATTCAAAGCATTCACAATGGCTTGCATGATTTAGTGCTTTCGGAAAAAACCGCGCGAGAACAAGTCTATACCCAGCTCTTTCAATGGCTGGCCAATAAAGGTCTTTAATAGCCTGAATTACATTGCAACTTACTGTTTTAATTTCAACAAGGTCTGATGTACGGGATGCGATCTCGGCATCAGCTCGATCAGACGTTCAACCGCATCAATGGCTTCAGGAAAACGCGCGACATGCTTGAGCAGAACATCCGTTTCCTTGGCATTAAAAATCGCGTGGCTTAATCGTGACTCAAGACAATCACGCCATGCCCCTAAAAAAGGACTTTCGGTTTTGGCCAAGAAAACCCCTGAACACAGTTTTAATGCAGAATCGAGATAACCTGCATCTAAAGCTTGCTCGGCTTGTAAAAAGTCGGCTTCGACTTGCGCCAATAAGCGATAGGGTCTTGAGCCTAACATGCCACCCAAAATATCGCGTAGCTGCGACATTTCCGCTTTTAAAGTCCCAACACTCACCTTACGTTCACCATATAAGGCTTGATGCAAAGTATCTAAGGTCATGCCTTGTGGACATAGCGCCAAGATGGTCAAAATTTCAATTTGCCGTGGGGTCAGCACCATCACTTTGCCATTAAATAACACTTGCGGCACTGCAAAGGCCCGAATATACAAATGCTGTTTTTGAAAATCGAGCAAAGCCGATTGAATAATCGAAGCGCAGCGTTCAGCCGCAAGTAGCCCTAAACTATTGTGGTTTTTCCACACGGTAGATAAATCAACCACGCCCAAAATTTGCTGCGTATGTGGATCGATAATTGGTGCTGCATAGCAGACCCATTCATGTACTGATGGCATGTAATGTTCATTTGAAAACACACAACTCGACTGCTGAGTTTTTAAAGACAACGCTAATGCATTGGTGCCGACCAATTCTTCGCGCCATTGCCCACCTGCAATAAAATGCACACTTTCCGCAGCACTCTGCATTTGCCGACTCGACGCACTCCAAATAATCGTGCTACCTACATCGCCCACGGCAAGTACCATCGACGACTGTTCGGCAATGTGTTTTAAATCTTCGGCACAATGTTGCAACGCATGATGCAATGCCGACTGTTGTTGACTTTGAGGGCTTAAATTTACCAAAGGCGCAGCACTCCGGTTTTCCGGAATTTCCGCCTGCGCCGATCGCTGCCAAGAGCTCGCAATGCTCTCATTCAATTGCGAGGTTTGCTGCTTTGACAGACTCATGCCCTGCCTTAACCGTTCGACATTCTGTCGTTTTTCAGATAAATCCTTCTGTATCATCATTCATTATTCTCACAACAATTCATGACTAAAAATCCGTTTCCCGGCTTTTGTTTTTAAGACTGAAAAAAAATATTGTAAACCTTCTTGTCTCCAACCTTTTTCCAACCTTATACAAGCTATGCTAATCAAATAATGTACAAAAGTACCTTATACCAAAGCTGTAGATTGCCACAGATAGGCAGCCCAACAAGATCATAATAAACAAGCAAAGGAAAATTCATATGCGTTATGTCGATCCTAATCAACCCGGTTCAAAAGTTCAGTTTAAAGCTCAGTATGAAAACCTGATTGGTGGCCAATGGGTCGCGCCAGTGAAAGGTGAATACTTTGAAAATATCTCCCCTGTAGACGGTAAAGTTTTTACCAAAGTGCCACGTTCTTCTGCTGAAGATATCGAATTGGCTTTGGATGCAGCGCATAAAGCCAAAGCCCAATGGAACGCCTCTTCCCCAACGACACGCTCAAATATTTTATTAAAAATTGCCGATCGACTTGAAGAAAACCTAGAGCTCCTTGCAGTTGCAGAAACATGGGACAACGGTAAACCGATTCGTGAAACCTTAGCCGCTGATATTCCACTTTGTATCGATCACTTCCGTTATTTTGCCGGCTGTATCCGTGCCCAAGAAGGCGGCATTTCTGAAATTGATGAAAATACTATTGCTTACCATTTCCATGAACCACTTGGGGTGGTCGGTCAAATTATTCCGTGGAATTTCCCAATCTTGATGGCGGCTTGGAAACTTGCTCCAGCATTGGCTGCGGGTAACTGCATCGTGTTGAAACCTGCGGAGCAAACGCCTGTCAGCATCTTGGTCTTGGCTGAACTCATTCAAGATCTACTCCCACCGGGCGTGCTGAATATTGTGAATGGTTATGGTGTTGAAGTCGGTCGTCCATTGGCGACCAATCCACGCATCTCAAAAATCGCCTTCACAGGTTCAACCGCTGTCGGTCAAATGATCATGCAATATGCGACTGAAAATATCATTCCTGTGACTTTAGAACTTGGTGGAAAATCACCGAACATCTTCTTTGAAGACATCATGGACAAAGATGATGAGTTCCTTGATAAATCGCTCGAAGGTTTTTCCATGTTTGCGCTAAACCAAGGTGAAATCTGTACCTGTCCTTCCCGTGCTTTGGTACAAGAAAGCATTGCTGATCGATTCTTGGAAATGGCTGTCGAACGTGTCAAACGTATTAAGACCGGTCATCCTTTAGATACCGACACCATGATTGGCGCACAAGCATCTCAAGAGCAGCAAGATAAAATCTTGGGCTGTATTGCGACAGGTAAAAATGAAGGTGCACAGCTCATTACTGGTGGTGACCCACGTAATGAAGTCGGTACTGGTTTCTATATTGAACCAACCATTTTCAAAGGCACCAATGACATGAAGATTTTCCAAGAGGAAATCTTTGGTCCTGTGCTTTCAGTAGCAACCTTTAAAGACTTTGATGATGCCATTAAAATTGCCAATGACACCATTTATGGTCTAGGTGCAGGTGTTTGGTCACGTTCAGCACACACTTCTTACCGTGCAGGCCGTGCGATTCAGGCCGGCCGTGTTTGGACTAACTGTTACCACATTTACCCTGCACACGCAGCATTCGGTGGCTACAAAAAATCAGGGATTGGCCGTGAAAACCACAAAATGATGCTTGATCATTATCAACAAACCAAAAACCTCTTGGTGAGCTATGACACCAAGCCAATGGGCTTCTTCTAAGTCTGAATATTGAAAAACAAAAAGCGAACTTCGGTTCGCTTTTTTTGTTAGAAGCCTCTTCAAAGAATTCATTAAAATTTCTTTTAAAAAGCTGCAAATTTTCTTATGCTTGCTAAACAAATAACTTTATTAATTAAAAATATTTAAATAGCTATGAAATATTGTGTCTCCTGTGGAGAAAAAGCATTAGTACAACATCACTTTTGTAGTGCCTGTGGTCATTCATTTGGTGATCAAGTGTCAGACAAACCTAAGCAAGCACGTTATCCCGCATTTGTGCCCAACCAAGATGATATTTCGACCTATGAACATCATCTCAAATACTTAAACAAATTAAGCTCTTTCCAAAGCAAAGTATTCTATCTTTTCTTCTTTGGTGCTTTCGCGGTCATGTTTTTTACTTTCACAAGTGTATTTTCAGGTTGGGCGTCTGTTTCCAAAGCATTTGAATCTATATGGCTATTTCCTTTTTGTATCATCAGTTGTATTGCCATAAAATTTACAAGTTTGGACTATTGGCTTGCTAAACAAATTTATGGTCGAAATTATCGTTATAAAGACAATGGATTAAGACTCGTTTACCAAGAGCTACCAAGCGCTAAAAATCATAAAGATGAATTTATCTGTATCTTTTGCGGCAATAAACGATTCTTTCGTAAAGGTATTTATGCAAGCGATTCATGCACCGTAAATTGCACCAAATGTCAGCATTATTTATATACGGAATAAAGCTTAAGTTTTTTAAGTTAGTACGCCAAAAATAAGACTCAATACAAATGAAAGCTGAGTAAAAGTAGATGTAAGTAAGACAATCAGCCATGATCCATTCTATAATTTTACTTACATCTACAATAACTTCTGCATTCCCGTCCTAAAACTGGTGCTCATATTCAGTAGCATTCACTCAAGTATTCGTCCAATTAGGCTGATCGTGATGAAGCCTGTAAAGCCGCCTCAACAAAATGTAAATGATCAACACCCCAATATAACTCATCATCGACAAACCAACTTGGCGCCCCAAACACACCACGTGCAATGGCTTCTTCGGTAATAACTTTAAGCTCAGACTTTACTTTTTCATCTTCAAGCCATGATTTAACCTGCGCTACCTCCAATCCAAGCTCCTGCATCAATTGAATTAATTCATTGAGATCATTTAAATTGCGTGGCTGACCAAACATTGCGTTAAAAATACCCGTCAGTACATTGAGAAATGCTTCAGGCTGAAACAGCTGAACGGCTGTGAGTAAGCGCATCAATTGCAAGGTATTGATTGGAAAATAAGGATTCATCTGTACGGGTATCTGCCATAGCTTTGCCCAACGTTGAAGATCAATCATGGAATAACGTGCCTTCGCAGGTACCGCCATCGGGCTACTATTGCCTGTAGCTTTAAACACTCCACCAAGAAGCATCGGCTTCCAGATCAGCTCGGCTTGATACTGCTGTGCAATCTGTTGAATGCGATGAAAACCGATATAACTATATGGGCTGCCGACATCAAAATAAAATTCAATGACTTTCATGTTTTTCGTCCTTTTTTTGCTTATTTTCCTAACTGATGTTACGCACGTAAAAGTAACATCGTATTTTTTAAATGATTTTTAAGCCGATTTGACGGAGTCTTACATCCAGGGTTTAAATAAAGGGATTAGCCTTCGGCTGGAGGTACTTTTGTTTCGGCAAAAGTACCCAAAACCATTGTCATCCGCAAAACTCGTTCACTAGCGTCTAATTATTCAAAGTATCGCAAAAACATTTTTGAATAGATGTAGTCCTGTCTCAAACACTTGCGGATGACCTTACCGCGTATCTTTCTTTCATTTGAATCAAATTACGCTTACCAGCGTTCCATCCACGGTCGCAGATCTAATTCATGCGTCCATGCATCTCGTGGTTGCTGTGAGAGATGCCAATAATTTTCTGCAATATGTACGGGATTTAAAATACCATTTTGCGCTTTTTTTGCGTACAAATCGGGAAAAGTCTCTTTAATAAAGTCGGTATCAATCGCCCCATCAACCACCACATGCGCCACATGAATATTTCTAGGCCCAAGTTCACGCGCCATGCTTTGTGCCAAGGCACGAAGCGCATGTTTTGCGCCAGCAAAAGCGGCAAAGCCTGCGGCACCACGAACCCCAGCCGTCGCACCCGTAAAAATAATTGTGCCAGATTCACGGCTCACCATGCGCTTCGCCACTTCCCGACCCGTTAAAAATGCCGAGAAACATGCCATTTCCCAAATCTTGAAATATTTACGTGCGGTTTCTTCCAAAATACTACATGGCACATTGGCACCAATATTAAAGACCATGACCTCAATCGGGCCAATGTTTGATTCAATGTGCTCGATGAGTTCAATCACTTGCTCTTCTTTTCGAGCATCCGAACCAAAGCCAAAAGCAGTCCCTCCCTGTGCTTGAATTTCAGCAATTAAGGGCTGTAATTTGTCGACATTACGCCGCGTCATACATGCGGTATAACCACCACAAGCAAAGCGTTTGGCAATTTCACCACCGGTGGCATCTCCTGCACCAATGATCAATGCCACACCTTTGACAGGCTTAGATATATGATTATTTTCCATGACGATCTCCTCGTGCTGGATAGTTTTTATATTCCATGTGCGATCAATTTTATTAAATAACGATCGTTACTATAACGAATACTATGTTATGATTAATTTATCGTCAATCATAATTTTTTGGGGTCATGCATATGCGCTATAAACCCGAATACAAACAACAAAAACGACAAGAATTGCTCAACATTACGGGGCAAATTGCGAAAAAAAATGGCTTTGCTGCAACAGGTGTTGACGGCTTAATGAAAGCTGCAGGTGTCACTAGTGGCGCATTCTATTCACATTTTTCGTCAAAACAGGATTTACTCAAAGCATTGGTTGAATATGAATTGCAGCAAAGCTTTAACATGTGGCAAAGTAACCCGAATCACAATGCAGCAGACTGGATTAATTTTGAATTAGACCGTTACTTAACCCCTTCCCACCTTGAACATCCTGAACAAGGCTGTGTTTTGCCGACACTCGCGACTGAAGTAGCTCGCGCAGATGACACGATTAAACAAGCTTATGAAAAGGAATTACTGCGCGGTCATGCTTTATTTAGCACACATTTGGCGAGTGAAGAAAAAGCTTGGGCCATGATGTCCCAATTGGTCGGTGCGGTTTTAATTGCACGGGCAATGCATGATCCCGAATTACAAAAAAGCATTTTGCAGGCCAATAAAATGATCATTCAAGATTATTTAGCTGCACACTCAGCTGCATAAGCTCCTATTATTTTGTGTGATCCTTCATGTAGTTAAGCGATTAAACGCTTCCGACAAACTGTCAGTTTCATTTGGCTCAATTATTCAAAATCCATATAAGGTTGCCAATTTTTATGCTTTTCAATCGCTTAAAGATTGGGCATAAATGGCACAATTCAAATAAAGTCCTCTTTTCAAGGTTCTGACGACTGTGTATAACAATGAGCCATTAAAGGAAAATGATAAGCATAGGCAAAGAACGCAAAAAAACGTTAGACTATGCGACAATCAATGCAAGTAAATGTCATTCGAGACAAACAAAAAGGTGAAGATTGATGCCGCTCAATACTGTTGAAGAGCTCGTAGCTGATATTCGTGCAGGAAAAATGGTCATCCTCATGGATGATGAAGATCGTGAAAATGAAGGCGACCTTGTTATCGCTGCGACCCACGTACGTCCTGAAGATATCAACTTCATGATTACGCATGCGCGTGGTCTTGTGTGCTTAACGCTCAGCAAAGAGCGTTGCCAACAGTTGAACCTACCACTCATGGTTGATGCCAATGGTGCCCAGCACGGCACCAACTTTACCTTGTCTATTGAAGCAGCAAATGGCATTTCTACAGGGATCTCTCCTGCTGAACGTGCGCATACGATTCAAACAGCGGTGGCAGCACATGCTAAACCTGCGGATATCGTACAGCCAGGCCATATTTTCCCGCTCATGGCGCAGCCTGGTGGCGTTCTTCACCGTGCAGGCCATACTGAAGCGGGCTGTGACTTATCGCGTTTAGCAGGTCTTGAACCAGCTTCAGTGATTTGTGAAATCATCAATGAAGACGGCACTATGGCACGTCGCCCTGATCTTGAAGTGTTTGCTGAAAAACATGGCTTAAAAATGGGGACGATTGCGGACTTAATTCACTACCGCATGACCAATGAGCAAACCGTTGAGCGCATTGATCAACAAACTTTAGATACTGAATATGGTACTTTTGAATTGTTCCGTTACCGTGAAATTGGTAATCCAGACATTCATTTGGCACTGGTTAAAGGCGAACCGAAACAAGGAGTAACCACGGTCCGTGTACATGGTTTCAGCCCGGTTCGTGACTTATTAAAACTCAATAAACAAGATGGCGCTCCGGCGTGGAATCTCGATAAAGCACTCAAAGAAATCGCATCCAGCGATCGTGGTGTTTTAGTATGGATTGGTCAGCGTCATTTACAGGACTTAGGCCCTGCTTTAGAAAATTTAACTGCACCGAAAAATGTTAAATCCAATGCGGCACTGTCTCAGCAGTATCAAACCATTGGTGTCGGCGCACAAATTTTACGTGATTTAGGCGTGGAAAAAATGAAGCTTCTCAGCTCGCCACTACGCTTTAATGCACTATCAGGTTTTAACTTAGAAGTGGTGGAATACATCACCGCAAATCAAACATCAGAGAAATAATCGAGGTTGCTATGGCAGTTCGCCGTATTGAAGGTATGTTACATCTCGCGAACGAAGACCGTTATGCGATTTTAGTTGGTCGTTTTAATAGCTTTGTTGTTGAACATTTGCTAGAAGGTGCCGTTGATACATTGAAACGTCATGGCGTATCAGAGGATAATATCACTGTTGTTCATGCACCGGGTGCTTGGGAACTTCCTGTGGTTGCGAAGAAACTTGCAGCTTCAGGTCGTTTCGATGCCATCATCGCGCTTGGCGCAGTGATTCGTGGTAGCACGCCTCACTTCGATTTTGTTGCTGGCGAATGTGCTAAAGGTTTAGGCGTTGTTGGTCTAGACACTGGCTTACCAGTAATTAATGGTGTATTGACTACGGATAGTATTGAACAAGCGATTGAACGCTCAGGTACAAAAGCAGGCAATAAAGGTAGTGAAGCTGCCTTGACTGCTATTGAAATGGTTAACTTGTTAAAGGCTATTTAACGCTATGTCGCAAACACTTCAAGCAACTTATGCAGCAAAACGTAAAGCACGTCGCTTTGCTGTACAAGGAATTTATGAATGGCAAATGAGCCGCAATCCTGTCCATGAGATTGAAGCACGTACACGTGTGGATAATGCCATGCACAAGGTCGACCTCGGCTATTACCACGAGTTATTGACCGAAGTTGTTGCCAATCATGAAGCATTGGATGCGCTTTTAATCCCTGTACTCGATCGTGAAGTAGACGCTTTAGATGGTGTTGAACTTGCAACACTTCGTCTTGGCGCATATGAACTCAAAGAACATCTTGAGATTCCATATCGCGTCGTGTTAGATGAAGCGATCGAGTTAGCTAAACATTTTGGCGGTGCAGACAGCCACAAATACATCAATGGTGTATTGGATCGTTTAGCGACTACATTGCGTGCAGCAGAAAAACAACAAGCTAATTAATTTTTTAAGTAGTACGTTGTATGGCTGAGTTCTCGATCATTGATACCTATTTTAATCGACAGAATATCAATTCTGTCGATTTAGGGGTCGGTGATGACTCAGCCTTGCTCACCCCTCCTCCACAGCAACAATTGGTCATCTGTGCCGATACACTGGTTGCTGGGCGTCACTTCCCCCTCGACACAAACCCACATGCCATAGGCTGGAAATCTGTTGCCGTCAATCTCTCTGATATTGCCGCAATGGGTGCCAAACCACACAGTATTTTATTGGCCTTGAGCTTACCCCAAATTGATCATGACTGGCTCAAAGGCTTTAGTCAGGGTTTATATGATTGTTGCGATCAATTTGGTGTGAGTTTAATTGGTGGTGATACCACTCAAAGTCCACATTTAACGATTTCAGTCACAGCCCTCGGCTGGGTAGAATCAGGACAGGCTGTCCCACGTTCAGGCGCCAAAATTGGTGATTATATCTGCGTCAGCGGACAAGTCGGTGATGCTGCATTTGGCTTAAAACATTTGGGCCACCAATTACAAAAACGCTTGGACTATCCAATGCCACGTTGCTTACTGGGCCAACAGCTAAAAGGCTTAGCCAACAGTATGATTGATGTCTCTGATGGGCTCGCACAAGATTTAGGACATATCCTCGCTGCTTCACACGTCGGTGCAGAAATTGAATTAGATCAACTTCCTATCGATCACGATGTAAAACAATTACAACAAGAAAAGCAGTGGCAATACGCCCTCGCGGGTGGAGATGACTATGAGTTATGCTTTACAATAAGTCCGCAGAATTATAAAAAGCTTCTGCAACTAGAATTAGATGTAAACATTAGTAAAATCGGTCAAATCACCCCAAATTTGGGAATCCGTTATAACAATCACGGTGTTGACCAAGTCATAAAATTTAAGGGATACCAGCATTTTGCATAAGCCAGCCATTAACTTTAAATCCATGTCTTGGTTTAACCGAGTCATCGCCTTTTGTGGCGTGGGATTTGGCTCGGGTCTTGCACCCAAAGCACCGGGTACCTTTGGCTCTGCTTTTGCTTTGTTGTTTATTCCAGGTTGGCTTGCAATCGGCTTTTTCAACTCCATTATAGTCATGATCCTCATGTCGATTATTGGGATCTATATTTGTGGTCAAACCGCCAAAGTCATGGGTGTCCATGACGATGGCCGCATCGTATGGGATGAATTTGCCGGTCAGTCCATTACCTTCCTCCCGATTTTATATCTTGGGCAAATGAGCTGGACTTGGGCATTGATTGGTTTTGCTTTATTCCGTTTATTTGATGTCTGGAAACCGTGGCCAATTCGTGTCATTGACCGTCAAGTCGGTGGTGGCTTTGGCATCATGTTCGACGACATCATTGCAGGTCTTTGGGCCGCGCTTTGCATCTGTATTTATTTTTATATTTTGTCTATGTAATAGAAACACCTAGGATTAAACATGTCTACTAGCGTTATTATTCTTGCTGCAGGTAAAGGGACACGTATGCGTTCTCGTTTACCCAAAGTATTACAACCACTCGCAGGACAACCACTACTCGGCCATGTCATCAACACGGCGAAAAAACTAAATGCAGAAGAAATAATCACCATTTATGGGCATGGCGGTGAATTGGTTCAAAACGCGTTTGCACATGAAAATGTCAAATGGGTTGAACAAGCAGAACAATTAGGTACAGGCCATGCAGTCAAAGTGACTCTGCCAGTCCTTGCAAAAACCGGAATTTCTTTGATTCTCTCGGGTGATGTACCTTGCATCACTGAAGCAACATTACAAAAACTATTAGATGCATCTGCTCAAACAGGTATTGGCTTAGTAACCCTAACGGTTAATGATGCGACAGGTTATGGTCGTATTGTACGTGAAAATGGCAAAATTCAAGCCATTGTTGAACACAAAGATGCCTCTGAAGAACAACGTAAAATCAAAGAATTTAATACCGGTATTTATGCCGTAAGTAATGCAAAATTGCACGAATGGTTGCCAAAATTAAGCAACAACAATGCGCAAGGTGAATATTACCTGACCGATATCGTTGCTATGGCAATTGCTGACGGTCTCGAAGTGGCATCTGTTGAGCCAGAACGCGCTTTCGAAGTGGAAGGTGTCAATGACCGTGTACAGTTAGCTGCACTTGAACGTGAATTTCAAGCATTCCAAGCTAAACAACTGATGCAACAAGGCGTTCACCTGATTGATCCTGCACGTTTCGACTTACGTGGCACACTGACTGTTGGTCAAGATGTCCGTATCGATATTAACGTGATTATTGAAGGTGATGTTGAACTCGGTGATAACGTTGAAATTGGTGCAGGTTGTATCATTAAAAACACCAAGATTGCGGCAGGTACTAAAGTTCAACCATATAGCGTTTTTGACAGCGCCATTGTTGGTGAAGACGCTCAAATCGGTCCATTTGCACGTTTACGCCCAGGCGCAAAATTGGCCAATGAAGTGCATATTGGTAACTTTGTTGAAGTTAAAAATACCACTGTCGGGTTAGGCTCAAAAGCCAACCACTTTACCTATTTAGGTGATGCAGAAGTCGGTGCAGGTTCAAACATTGGCGCAGGCACCATTACCTGCAACTATGATGGCGCCAACAAATTTAAAACCATTATCGGTGACTCAGCCTTTATCGGCTCAAATAGCTCATTAGTCGCTCCTGTCACCATTGGTCATGGTGCAACAGTGGGTGCTGGCTCAACAATTACACGTGACGTGGCAGACAATAGCCTTGCGGTAGAACGTTCGAAGCAATTTGCCAAAGAAAACTATCAACGTCCCCAAAAATTGAAGAAATAAGAGGATTAAATTATGTGCGGTATTGTCGGTGGCGTTGCAGAACGTAGTATTACCAATATTTTAATTGAAGGCTTAAAGCGTCTTGAATATCGTGGCTATGACTCTGCAGGTTTAGCGCTGATTAATAAAGGCCACGTTCTACGTGAACGTCGCGTAGGTAAAGTTGCAAATCTTGAACAAGCCGTTGAAGAAGCAGATATCGCAGGTTCGGTCGGTATTGCACATACGCGCTGGGCAACCCATGGTAAACCGACTGAAAATAATGCCCATCCGCATATTTCAGGCAATGTTGCTGTAGTTCATAACGGCATTATTGAAAACTATCAAGAGCTTAAAGATGATCTTGAAGCGCTTGGTTATGTCTTTACCTCACAAACAGATACAGAAGTTGTCGCGCATTTAGTCAATGATGCTTTAAAAAGCACTCCGAGTCTTTTAGAAGCAGTTAAAAGTGTCGTGCCTCAACTCAAAGGTGCTTATGCACTGGGTATCGTACATACAGACCATCCTGATGAATTAATCACAGTACGTGAAGGTTCACCTCTTGTGATTGGTGTCGGTATTGGCGAGAACTTTATTAGCTCGGATCAATTGGCACTTTTACCGATTACCAACCGTTTTATCTACCTTGAAGAAGGTGATATTGCACGTTTGACACGTAATACCATTGAAGTATTCGTCGATGGTAAATTGGTGAATCGTCCAATCAAAGAGCTTGATGCGACTGTAAGCAATGCTTCAAAAGGTGAATATAAACACTATATGCTCAAAGAAATTTATGAGCAGCCTGAAGCGATTAAACAAACGATTTCACAAGCCTTAAATGGTAATGCGCTTCGTGATGATTTCTTAATCAATGCGACTGATGCTTTTACTAAAATTCAACAAGTGCAAATCATCGCATGTGGTACTAGCTACCATGCCGGCATGATTGCTAAATATTGGTTTGAACAACTGATTGATGTGCCTTGCCAAGTCGAAATTGCCAGTGAATTCCGTTATCGCTCGCCTGTGATTGTGAATAACACACTGTATGTTTGTATTTCTCAATCGGGCGAAACAGCCGATACTTTAGCTGCGCTGCGTGATACGCAAAAACGTGCAGCAGCGAAAAGTTTAAATATCACCACCATGACCATTTGCAACGTCGCAACTTCGTCGATGGTACGTGAAACCAACTACAGTTTGTTGACGCTTGCAGGCCCTGAAATTGGTGTTGCTTCGACCAAAGCATTTACCACACAGCTTGCGGCATTGATGCTATTGGTATTGAAAATTGGTCAAATTAAGCAAAGTATTTCAACTGACCGTGTCTCTGAAATTATTGCAGCGCTTTGGCATACACCAAAAGTGATTTTAGATACTTTACAAAATAATGCTGAGATTCTACGTCTATCAGAATTATTTGTTGAAAAAAATCACTGCCTATTCTTGGGTCGTGGAACTGAGTTCCCTATCGCCCTTGAAGGTGCTTTGAAACTTAAAGAGATTTCATATATCCACGCAGAAGGTTATGCGGCTGGTGAATTAAAACATGGTCCATTGGCACTGGTTGACAATGATATGCCTGTGGTGATTCTTGCTCCACAAGATGACATGTTGGATAAACTCAAATCAAATATGGAAGAAGTTCAAGCGCGTGGTGGTGAGTTGTTTGTCTTTGCCGATGAGAATAGCGGCATTAAAACTAAAGATCGCCAACATGTGGTTTATGTGCCGAGTGTGAACGAAATTTTAGCCCCTATTGTTTATAGTATTCCAGTTCAACTTTTGTCATACCATGTTGCGGTGTTGCGTGGTACTGATGTCGATCAGCCACGTAATTTGGCAAAATCCGTGACGGTGGAATAAGTTTCTGACAATAAGTCAGGTGATTTGTATGAGAGTAATAAAGTATTCTCATACATAATTGTATCGTAGTAATAAAAAAGCCGAATAATACATTATTCGGCTTTTTCCACTTTTGCTTTAAATCAAAACAAAGTTCGATCTAAAGGCAACTCTAAGCCTAGCGAAAAACCACTATCCTTACCATTATGATCTGAATCTGCAATCCAACCACTCAATTTTAAAGGTATATCGCGGCGTAGTTGATGCGTCCATGTTAAATCAATCCCTTTCAGCTCATCATTCACCGGGAAAGCATGGTTAATACTTTCATTTGACTGATTCACCTTAGCAACGAAAGCGCGTCCATTTAGACGATTCATTGCATCAAAACGAATATCCCCACCGATGCTATACATTTGACCATCGCCACCCATAGCATGCCCTAACGGAAAACCGTGTTGGTAATAACCATCTGTATAAATATGATGATCATAAGAAATACCGAGCGCATCACCATTGGTTCGCGTATCTGCCCACTCTGCATAAATTTGATAAGGCATGTTATTCAGTTGAGAGGAATAATCTACGCCAGCCAAATACATTTTCTTAGAAGGTAAAAGTCCTGCCTCATCTTCACCCACATATTGAGCATACATACTCATGGGGATACCCGTAAAATGATTCAGATTTAAGCGCGCATCAAAACCTGCTATTTGATTCGATGCATTGTCTTCACCAACACATGCACCATCATTACATCCATTATCTTTTCCAATAAAGGCATTCCAATAGGCTTTGAAGCTATCAGGTTGCCCTTGACCATCAATTTGGAAAGTTCTTGATGCACCTAGCTCTAGATATGGCAAGGGTTGCACGGTCAATCGTAGACCTAGTAGATTCGTATTAGGAACAGATTTATAGTCATCTAATCGTCCAGCAAAAGCTTGATATTGCCAAGGTCCAATCCATGACAGCCACTTTGTTTCAAATGCTTGTTGTTCAGCACGCTGCATGGTCAAACCATAAACTGGGCGGCTTGCATCACCACGGATTAGGCTTCCTTCATGTCCAGGTCCCCAATAGGTTGGGATTTGTCCCGCAATCAACCATTGATTCCACAATTTTCCTGCAATATAAGAACCTTCTAAATTGACATCCTGCCCATGATCAATGATCGGATCTTTTTCAGCATTGACACGAAGTCGTGCATCCCACTGCTTTCCACCTGCATTAATTTCAAACGCCGCTTGATATTGCGATTTTTGCTCATCAGCAAACTTTTGAGGTAGATTTTGAGGATCAGATTCAGCATATAAACTGGCTTTGGCCGTTGTATTTTCAGCCTCTAGACTAGCTTTAACGGAATTTAAAACCTTCTGCTGAACTAAATTTTCAATTTTGGCATTTGACAAGGCGCGCTGAATTTCATCTCCACTCAAAGGCCAAGTTGATGTACTGATTTGAATTACACCTTGCTGATTTAACCAATTTAAATCTGTGCGTAAATCTTCGTTATTTAATACAATCCCTTGAGCAGCAACTGGCAATGCTAAAGCAGATAATATTGTAAATGACAGGGTTTTAAGAATTTGATATTTCATAAAATTTTTCAATTAATGTATCTGTCATACATCATAACGATTTTTTTTTAATAATAGATATGAACGAACGTATTATTTGCACAATCCATACACGATTTGATTTTTACTCCAAACTGGCACAATATTGATTTTTTTTGTATGGCTAAAAGCATTATTGCTTTAGCCATACATTTTTAAATGAATCCAAAAACTAAGTTTCAACCCTTATTAAACCCATTTGGATTCTGCTTTTGCCAATTCCAACTATCACGCAACATTTCTTCCAATCCATATTGAGGAATCCATCCCAATTCAGAAACTGCGCGCTGATTATCTGCATAACATATTGCAATATCACCGTCT
This sequence comes from Acinetobacter sp. YH12063, assembly GCF_013419715.1. NCBI lineage: Bacteria > Pseudomonadati > Pseudomonadota > Gammaproteobacteria > Moraxellales > Moraxellaceae > Acinetobacter > Acinetobacter sp. YH12063. The sequence goes on from NZ_VOZO01000009.1 coordinate 90,281, forward strand.
CGGCGAGGTGCAAATTCATATTTCACATCAACACCATTTATATCCTTAAATGCTTTTATCACCTGAAGTACTGATGCACCACGCCCAGTACCAATATTCCAAGCACGGCAACCAGATCGATTTATTCGGTTTTGTAAAGCGCATAAATGAGCATTAGCTAAATCCATTACATGAATATAATCACGAACACCCGTCCCATCTATTGTTTCGTAATCCTGGCCAAATATCGATAATTTTTCACGTGCTCCAATTGCAACTTGCGTGACATATGGCATTAAATTATTAGGTATTCCTCTAGGATTTTCACCAATTAGACCACTAGGATGTGCACCAACTGGATTAAAGTAACGTAATAAAGCGATTGACCAACGAGGATCACTTTGCGACAACTTTTCTAATAATTGCTCAACAATAAGCTTTGTATAACCATAATTATTAGTTGTGGTTCCGGTACACATCGTTTCATTTAAGGGAGACTTATGCAGTTCTCCGTATACAGTTGCTGAAGAACTAAAGACTAAATTATAGACACTTGCACGCTGCATAGCATTAAATAAATTTAATGATCCAGAAATATTATTATCAAAATACTCAAGTGGAATTTGCTGACTCTCCCCCACGGCTTTTAAACCTGCAAAATGAATAACGGCATCTATTTGATGCGTTTTAAAAATTCTGTCTAGACAACTACTATCTCGAATGTCACCATGTATAAAAATTAATGAGCGATTTGCAAGAATTTGTACTCGATTTAATGCCTCTATCGAACTATTCGCCAAATTATCGAGCACTATAACCTTAAAACCTTCTTCTAAAAGCTTTAGACAAGTATGAGAACCGACATACCCAGCACCACCTGTGACTAAAATATTAAACAATTATCAGCTCCATATTCCAACATTTGAAAATACTTTATTAAATCTACTATTTAGCTTTTTTATTTATCGTGCCTGAAAATCTTTCAGCCCCAACCTCTTGATTTGGAGCATTAATACCTTCTTTCTTAAGCATAACTTTAATGGTTTTAAACATAATTTTAAAATCTCCCAAAATAGATCGATTTTCTACATAGTGCACATCAAGCTCAAACTTCTCTTCCCACGAAAGGTTATTACGACCACTAACCTGAGCTAAGCCAGTCATACCTGGTTTTACTTCATGGCGACGCATTTGATGCGGTGTATAGTGCTCTAAAAAGTCTTTCATTTGAGGACGAGGACCTACGATGCTCATGTCCCCTTTTAAGACATTAATCAGCTGAGGCATTTCATCCAAGCTTGTTGAACGCAACTTATGTCCAAATGGCGTAATACGCTGATCATCTGGCAATGGATTACCATGCTTATCAACTGCATCCAGCATCGATCTAAATTTCATCATTTTAAAAATTTTTGCATCTTGCCCAGGTCTTTCTTGGTAAAAGAAAATAGGAGAACCTAAATTTTTGCGAACTTTATAGGCAACCAAAAGAAATATCGGGCTTAAAATAATTAACGCTGATAAAGCAATTAATATATCAACTAACCTTTTCATTTATCAAACCTGCTAAGCCTCAACGTGTTGTACATTTTATAATAAAATCTTAACATCTTAACTCATGAATTAAAAAATCTTAAACCTTGATTTTTAATATATAAATTAGACCAATAATTAAATTTAAAACAAAGAAATCAAATGTTTAACAGTCACATCTCTAATATATTGTGATTGAATTTTTTCACGATTCACCACAGATAATGATGGATTAAACTCCGACAAAACTTTTTCAATTTCCTGCTTCAATATTTCTACAGAGCACGGTTGGATCAGTGAAACATTGTCAAATTTGCTTAAAGTTGCCGATGCAACACCTTGTCCACCATAAATGATATATTTTCCAGTAGAAAGATACTCATATAATTTAGACGGCATAGCTGTTGCAAAATCTGGGGTTAACTGTGCGTATAAAATATCGCTGCTGTTATAAATTTCGATCAGCTCATTAAAAGTTTTTCTCCCCAGAAAATTTAGATTTGACGCTGTATGATCTGCTAGAGCATAAATACGTTCAAAATCTGTCCCCCCACCAACAATATTAAACTTCACATTGGGTAATTGCTTGCTCACTTCAACAAGTGTTGAAAGGTCCTGCGCTAGGCCAACATTGCCAATATACGTCACTGTTTTTATATTTGAAGAGTTCACTGTAACTGAACAGAGCTGTTCAAATATCGATAAAGAAACCCCATTCGGTACTTTAATCACATTCTGACTATCTGATTTGAATTTGGATATGTATTCAAATTCATGATCATTTGTAACACTAATAATCTTGAAGCGTTTTAAATTAAAAAGTGCGCTTTTGGTAAAAATGGTTTTAGCCACTCTGTTAATCAGTGATTTAGTATCTAAATATTCCCAACTTAAATCACGAACATCCAAAACATTTACTTTATGAACAGGCAATATTGCACTCATGTGTAGTAAAAACATGGATGGAATGGTAATTAAGTTAATATCACAGTTCATTTCCTTGGCTTTTTTTAATGCCAAAGACGCAATTTTCATTTCTAAAAATGCACGTTTCACAAAAGATCGAATTTTTGTGTCTATAAATGGAATTTTGTAGTGATTAAAATTCGCATCTTCTAATAAATGGTAATTATCATGATCCATTGAAATTAGTTTTACTTCATGGCCTTGCTCAAGTGCTGCATTTACTAAACTTAAGATGCGATTTCTAGAAGCATTTTCACTTTCCAGACTATTTGCACTAATGATACATATCTTAGACATTTTCAGCGTCCACATCCATTATGGTAATGCTTGTTTTACATTCACCTGATTTTAAAAATATTTTCAAACATAGATTATCTATGGATTTACCAAATTCAGGGTGCCATGAAGTATTTAAAAGCTGTGAATCTATCTGTCCATCTAAATGAAGATAGACTGTGGTATTAGCAAGTTTACATTGGTATTCATTTGATGATACTTGCTGAATTTGAACATCTGGATGAAAATAAAGATAAGAAATAGCCTGATGAAATTGACCTGTAATTTGATCAATTAAGCTGATTTTATGTTCACTAAATGCCACTGATCGCCGATGTGTGACACCTTTTAAGGATTTATACGATGCCACCAATTCATGGATCTGATTACCCTTTTGATCTATAGACTCAACTTGAGGACTAACTCTTCTTGCCACTCTAAAGCCAGACCATATTTCACTCGAGTTCTGACCATCTATTTCAACAGTATTATGTGTCGCAGTCCCTCGTTGCAATAAACGCTCTTTACCTAAACCGTACTGAGAAATACCTGAATTGACAATAAATCGAGCGTCATTAATACTTAACTCAAAGCTCAACGTATCTGCATGTGCATGTCCAGGCTGATATGAGGGACCAACTTCCGCAACATCCATTATAAATTTATAAGCTGGGCGCTGAACAACGAGATACCCGCTTGGTTTTAAGTAACAATCGTCTAAATTCGAATCTGAAACTGCTATACCCAATTTCTCTGCGTATTTTGACAATTTTTCATAACACGAGGCTATTCCAAACGTAGCATCATTAAAGAAAGAAATTTCACCATCTGGATGAGACATCAGACTTAACCAATTCAACATTTTCACAATTTTGTTTTGAAGATGTTGAGCGTGGATTAAATCCAATTTTTTATAGATTTGAGCCACCTGATAAATATCTAATAAATCTTCTAGAAAAATAGCGTGATACATCGGTGTTAATTCAAAATTTGCACCATCATCTAAAACCTGTTCGTCAATTTCCTTAGAGTAAATTTTTAGACCAAGCTCTAGCCATTTTTTAGATTCATGCGTATCAAAGTATAATCCTGCAAATATAAGCGCTTTCGCATTCGCAAATAAATGATTTGCTAAAATATGCCATTCAACAGTTTTAGAAAGATGCTCTGCCTGCAAAGCCAAACTATTCAATTGTGCTTGATCTAAAGGTTTACCCTGTAAACTCCATTTAATCCAATTCACAATTCGAAGCGAATTTGGGTAGGGTTCCCAACCATTACCTGATGGATAGGGATTTTCATCAATCCATTTATTCATTAATTGAACATGCCAAGCTTGGCGGAGCAATGCATCTTCTGCATTTAAATCATCAAAATAATGTAAATTATATAGCCACAACTTTTCTTGCTGCGCATTATTCCAATCCTCAGCTTTATTTAATTCACCCTTATGATTTAAAAAATTAAAGCTGTTTGGGCTATGCATACTAACAGGCTTAAATACAATATTATTCCAAAGCTTAGATTTAGACCTAAGGGAGACCAAAGATGGATAAGCTTTGACCTGAGGCTTTAAGAAAAGATAGTGCAGTCGATAATACAACTGCACAAATTTTAAATATTTAACCGTATGGATGAGTTTTAATATTTTCATTAAACAGACTAAACCTGCTTCTCTCGAAGTAATTGTGCAGCTTCAATTGTCACTCGAGCAACTTCAATAATTTCATCTAAAGGAATTGGTGTATTAGCACCTTTTTCAATTGCATCAACAAAAGCTTGTACACAATTCTCTTGACCTTTATCTTGTCGCCACAAGTTCATCTTTTTAAATCCAGACCAACCATAGCCTGTCATTTTGCGGAAGTTATCTAACTGTAAAACTTTACCGCCAGCAAAGACTTCGATTCTTTCCTTAGGAAATGCATTAGAGCCATTTGCTAAATAAAAAATCGTACCAAAAGAGCCATCTTCAAATGCCAATGTAATACAGGCTTTATCTTCGACTAAATCCTGATCAAATTGAGCCCCCATACCCTGTACTTGATAGCTACTAATTTTAGAACCCGCTAAGAAGCGCATTAAATCAATAAAATGACAAGCTTCACCAATAATACGACCACCACCCACATCTGGATCTTGCGTCCAATGATCTGATGGAATTGCACCAGCATTCATCGTCATAATAAAAGTTTTAGGTTGTTTTACTGTTGACAGTAATTGTTTCATTTTTTGAATTTGCGGTGCAAAACGTCGGTTAAAGCCAACCATTAAATGTGGTTTTACCGATGAGGCATTCTGTTTATAGAAATCTTCTATCGACTGTACATCTGCTAAATTTAATGCCAATGGTTTCTCTACAAAGACATTTTTATTTGCAGACAAAGCTTCTAATACAAACTTGGCATGTGTATTGTGGCGTGTTGCAATAATACAGGTATTGATTTCGTTATTTTGCCAAATATCATTCAAATCTGATGATGCAAGTTTAAAGCCAGCTTTATCACCATGAATAACGCTATTTACACCGCTCGCCGTTACAATCGTATTTAAATTTACATTGGTCTTTTTAAAGGCTGGGATCAGCACACGAGATGCGTAATTCCCTGCACCAATACATCCAATATTGACTTTGGCAGACTGACTAAACTGATAACCACTTAATTCCAAGTTCTTAAAATGTCTCGAAGTCACTTGATGTGGATATTGTAAAATAATACCTAAACTGTCACGTACATTGGTCAGCACATTGTATGCAGCAACGGCATCTTCAAAGTTAAAACGATGGCTTACTAACGATGAGACATCTAAAGCACCAGATGCCATCATATCCAATACAGCAACAAAGTTACGCTGTTCTGTCCAACGTACAAAACCTACAGGATAATCATTGCCCTGCGCTTCATAAAATTCATCATAACGACCTGGGCCATATGAGCAAGATACTTGGAAACTTAGTTCTTTTTCATAAAAGTCTGCACGATTGAGTTCTAGACCAACAACACCCACTAAAATAATACGACCACGCTGACGACACATTAATGCCGCTTGATGGACTGGATCATTCGATTTTGTTGAAGCCGTGATAATGACTCCATCTACACCAAGCCCACGAGCAAAGACTTCCGCAACATTTACAGGATCTTGACCTAAGGCAGGATTACAAACTTCAGCACCATATTTTTTTGCCAGTTCTAATTTTTTTTGATCAAAATCGACAGCTAGAACACGGCATCCATTTGCTCTGAGTAACTGAATCGCCATTAAGCCAATGAGTCCAGCCCCAATAACAACAAAGGTTTCACCTAAGGTTGGTTGTGCTAAGCGAATGCCTTGTAATGCAATTGCCCCTAATACAGTAAAACTTGCTGCTTCATCCGAAACATTATCTGGAATTTTTGCACATAAGTTTTTAGGTACTTTAACCACATCAGCATGATGACCATTGGAAACAACTCGATCGCCAACTTTAAAACCCTCAACCTGTTTACCGACATCTTGAATGATACCTACATTACAGTATCCTAGAGGTAATGGTTGGTTCAATTTAGATTGAACAGCTTCATAAGTAGTAAGCAGACCGTCAGTTTTAACCTTATCAAGTACCATACGTACTTTTTCGGGTTGTTGGCGTGCTTTATCAATAACATTTGCTTTACCAAAATCAACAAGCATACGTTCCGTACCAGCAGAAATAAGAGAAATACTGGTAGAGATAATAAGGTGACCTGTACTTATTTGAGGAGATGGGGCTTCAAGAATTGAAGTTCCGCCTTTAGATAAATCTTGAAAAATTTGTTTCAACTTTTTCTCCGAATGCTAAAAATGATTAATCCAAATAATAATGGAAATAAAGTAAAAATAGTTCTAGAGAAAAACCCTAAAAACTCTGCATAAAAAAATTGGCTACAAAATAGAACCATTAAATAAATATAAATAATTTTAAAAAATAAATTGTTTTTATCTTTTAAATAAGTAAAACATATACATAAAAACAGTCCAGTACTAAAAGAAGCCAAAAGACTGATGAAAACACCATAGTTCATTAATAGTTCAGTAACAAAACCTGTTGTTAATGATGAGTTACCTTCCTGCCCCAAAACATAACTGCCTGGATAAATCATATTTTTTAATTCAGGACCAGCCCCATAAGGTTTATCTATCCACAGGGCTCTTGGAATAAAGTTACTAAAACCAGCTAGATATGTCTTTCCAAGTAAAATTTGATATTGATTTGAAAGTAACCACACTACATTTTCGTGATTTCCAAAAGCACCATTTAAAGAGTTAATTAAACCATAATTATCATTATGAGAGATTTCAGATGAAGTTATTTCTTTTCTATATTTTCCGATTAAATACAACATATAAATACAAATAAAAGGAAACATAATTTTAAATATATACTTTAAATTAAGTTTAAAATCACGACAATAAAGATAAATTGAAAATAAGAGAAAAAACAGAATAAATAATGAATTTCGATTACTATTAATTGAATAATAAATAGATGAATAGATAAAAATCAATAAAAATAAAAATAAATAAATTTTACTATTTCGCATTAAATATGAGAAAAAAACAAGCATACAAGATATATATATCCAATGTGGAAATAAGACCTTAACACCTTGTCCATATGCGAATGAAATCCTATCTCTTAAATAAACATCCACTCCCATAGATAAAATTTGAATAATATTTTGATAGGAATAGTAAAAACCTACTGCAAAAATTATCAGAGCATAAAATATTAAATATCTATAGTTAAAATAAGCAATATTAGAATCTTTAATATTAAAAAATATAGGATTATTGATATTTTTATTAAATAAAATAAAGCCTAAATTAAATAAAAAATATACTAAAAATGAAAAAAACATAGAGATTGAGTATGTTAAAGGATCATACTCATTTTGATATCTAAAAAAACCATAATACCACTGTAACACTGGCATAAAAATATGAATTAAAATAAAAAAGGTAGTACTTACACCATGAGGTGTAAGAAAAATATATTTTATTCCATATTTATTTAAACCTGGCTTTAAGGAAGCCAAGGTTACAGAAAATAACAATAATGCAGAAATATAAATCATTTTAATTCATTTATATTTAAGTTTTTCTTTAGGTACTCTCTTGAGTCCCCAATAATTTGACCAGGGCTACCAGCATAAATTGAAAAATCTGGTATTTTTCCTCGAACCACTGTACCTGCAGCAATAATACAACCTTTTCCAATTTGACAACCAGGCATTAAAATAGTCCCTGTTCCAATAAAGCTATAATCGCCTATTTTTACCGATCTAATTTTTCCAATCGGTTTTTCTTGAGGAATATCAAATGCCTTGGCTACAGTATGTAAGGACCAATCATGTGTCAAAACTCTAATATAACTTGACATAGTAACCTGATTACCAATTTCAATTAGCCCATAATTTGTTCCATCAAACCAAATTTTAGAAGAGAGATAATTAGGCTTACCATTGAAAATAACCCCCCATTTTTTTAGAAAATAATAGTTTACTTTGGTCGCATATCTTGGCTTTAATGATCCAAAAGTCTTCATTGCGAGAAAATATAAAATCTTGCTCAATTTATTCATTTTTAAATACCTATTTTTGCAAAAATATTATTTAATTGTTCATCAAATGTAGGAAAAATCTGCTGTAGATTTTTTGTATTTTCTACCAATTGGGCATATTTTTCTTTATTTAACATTAACGTATCTAGTTGGGTTAACAAACCTTGATGATCTTCATAATTTACAGATATACAGCTATTTGAAGATCTTAAAAACTCTGCTGTGACTACTTCTTTATTAACTATTACAGGAACAGAATATTGTAGAGCATCCCCCCACTTATTTGCCTCTGCCATTCGATTGATTGGATATATTGGATTATAGTAAGTTAACACAAAATTACTCACTCGATAATAAGCCAATGCCTCATATTGAGGTAATTCTCCTAAGTATATAACATTTTCAAAAGTTAACATTTGTTGTGCTAACTCCGAATCTAATCTACCAGCCATAAGAAAACAAATATTTTTTCTAGCTTCAGCAATTTTTTTAATAATATCTATACCACGTGTATCAGTTAACCAACCATTTACATAAATATTGAAATCATAAGATTTGATCTTTTGAATAATTTCTAAATCTAAATGTACTAATTTCGATTTTTTCACATCGAAACTAGTTGGAGTATTTTTTAAAATTAAAAAATTCTCTGAGCTAAAATCATATCTTTCGCGGCCAGGAATTATATGAATTAAACAATTACGTGATACATACTTTTCTAAGTATCTGAGTATATTTTTTATAATTTTAGGAAAATTAAACAGTTGCGAAAATCTATCGGCATCATCATAAATAACATCAAATTTTTTAATTTTTGATGCTAACAATGCAGGAAATGCAGATTCAAAACCTAATGCCCACACCTTATCATTACTTTTAAATTTAAATAAACAGCAAAAAAATACTGCTACCATCCAAAATAGGTACATAATTTTAGCTTTTTTAGATGAATATCCACCACCATTTAATATAAAATTTCCATTCTTTTCGACTTTATCCGAAGGTAATCTTTTCCATCCAAAAAAACTATAGTTTACATTGCTTGGTAAACACTCTATTAGCTTTGCTAATCTAGTTCTTTTTGAAATATTTGGTAATGGTGCAATAATTTTTAAATCAGACATATTTCTCTCGTAATGATTTAACAACAAAGTGTTGTGTATTCAAAAATCTTAATAACCAATGTAATAGAATTGAAAGAAATACTAAAATATCAACATTCCAATTAAAATAAATTATAGCTGCTATTGAAAAAATAAAAAAAGCCATATTAAGTAAATTGAATAATGAAATTCTTTTTAAGCTATTTGTTTCACAATATAAAGCCATGGCTGCTGACGGTAAAGAATAAATAACTTTTGTAAATCCAATCATCATAATTAAAAAAATTAAAAATATATTGTAATCTATTTTTAAATAAAATTTAAAAATTAAAAACCCAAAAATACAACTTAAAATACTTAAAATCAATCCAAAAAAAACACTTTTAAAAAGATATTTATAATACAAATTTAAACTCATTTTTTTTATGTATTTTATTTTTGGTCCAAAATAAAAACCTAGAAAACCTGCAGCTAATAACATAATTGAATTAAATGCCATTGTGTAAATAAAAATATTATATGATAAATTTTTATTTTGAAATATATTTACTAGCAATTGTTCTCCATATGTTGCCATGGTTAAACTAATGCTATTCAAAAAAAATAAAAATCCATTTTTATATGAGTTCTTTAAATTAAAATCACTTTTATCTATTGAAATTTTATTATTAATCATAAAATATAAATTAATAAAAAAAACTCCAATAAATGAATATAATATAATACTGTCTAGTTTAGATAAGCCAAGAAGTAATAAAATAAGGGTTAATATTTTCCACCCATTAGTAAAAACTTGTGCTTCTATAAGACGCCCACTACCCCTAAAAACACCCGCCCAATATTGATTTATTGAATAGATAAATATAGCCATTATTATAAAAATTAGACTTATATTACTTTCATAATATTCAAATATAAGAATTCCAAAAATACACGATAGTAAAATTGCTTGAATTAAGTATAATCCTATAATTTTTCTGTATATTTCAGGATTTCTCATTAGAACTTGATCAAAACCAAATACGCAAATCCCACCAAAAACAAAAACAAATGACTTTAAGGCTGCCCATTCTGCAATATAAACTTGATCATAGTTTTTAGATATAAAGAAATCTGAGCACACTAAACATAGTGTGCCCATTAAATATATAACTAATGAGGTATATAATTTTAATTTGGTCATTAATTTTTACAATTTACTAAATCTAAAACATAAAGAGAATTTTTCAAAATAATCGAATTATTAAACTGTTTATGAGCAACTAATACTACTTTAATATCAGCTTTATTCGACTCATCTAAATGAACTAATTGGACTTTACCTAGTAAATTTTTTGGTAATTCACTAACATTAGGTTCAATCGCTAAAATATTTAAACCTTGTTCAGCAAGCTTTTTGGTAATTTCTAAAGCCGGGCTTTCACGCAAGTCATCAATATCAGGTTTAAAAGCCAGACCATAACAAGCAACGGTTACATCTTTAATAGTTTTAGCTGGATTTACTTGCAAAAATTCAGCAATTTTAATTTTAACCTGATCAATTACCCATTCAGGCTTCGCATCGTTTACTTCACGTGCAGTGCGGATTAAACGCGCTTGCTCAGGTGTTTTTGCCACAATAAACCAAGGATCAACAGCAATACAGTGTCCACCTACACCTGGGCCAGGTTGTAAGATGTTGACACGCGGATGACGGTTTGCCAGCGCAACCAACTCCCAAACATTAATATCCAACTTATCGCAAATTACAGATAGCTCGTTTGCAAATGCAATATTCACATCACGGAAAGAGTTTTCTGTTAGCTTACACATTTCGGCTGTACGTGCATTTGTTTCAATACAGCCACCTTGTACAAATATTTTATACAAGTCACTCGCTGCTGTAGAACAAAGTTTTGTCATACCACCAATAATGCGGTCATTACTAATAAGCTCTAACAACACTTTACCTGGAAGAACACGCTCAGGACAGTGAGCAATACGGATATCAGATGCTTCGCCTTCTTGCTGTGGAAAGCTTAAATCTGCACGTGCTTCGCTCAACCATGCAGACATTTGCTCAGTTGCACCAACAGGTGAAGTAGACTCTAAAATTACCAAATTACCTTTAGCCAAATATGGCGCAAGTGCTTTTGATGCTGCTTCAATATATTTTAAATCAGGCTCATGATCATCTTTAAATGGCGTAGGCACAGCAACAATATAGGCATCTGCCTCTACAGGTGTGGTTTGCGCAGACAACATGCCTTTTTCTACAACGTCTTTAACCAATGCATCTAGATCAGGTTCTACAATATGTACTTTACCTTGGTTAATCATGTCTACTGCGTGCTGATTAACATCAACACCTGTAACTTTAATCCCATGCGCCGCAAATGTCGCAGCAGTCGGCAAGCCGATATAACCCAAACCAATGACACAAATATGTTTAAATTGATTATTCATAATATAGTTTACACTTACTCAGTTATTTTTTAAAAATTCAATAATTTGCTGACAAGACGTACCATCACCATACGGGTTATGGGCTTCTGCCATTTGGTTGTATAACGCGGTATCTTCAAGCAATTCAGAAACAGATTGTTCAATGATCACAGCATCTGTACCTACCAGTTTTACAGTTCCTGCATCTACTGCTTCTGGACGTTCAGTCGTATCACGCATTACCAATACAGGCTTACCTAAAGAAGGTGCTTCTTCTTGAATACCGCCAGAATCGGTCAAAATTAAATAGCTGTGATTCATTAAATAAACAAAAGGCAGATAATCCTGCGGTGCAATTAAATGAATGTTTGAAATACCAGATAACAGCTCATTTACAGGTTTTTGCACATTCGGATTTAAATGTACTGGATATACAATTTGTACATCTGAATATTTTTTCGCAATATTTGCCAATGCTTGGCAGATATTTAAAAAGCCTTGACCAAAGTTTTCACGGCGGTGGCCTGTCACTAAAATCATTTTTTTGCTTTGATCTAAAAAGCTGAATTGCGATTTAAAATCAGCAATAATTTTATGATCAGTTTCTACTTTTTCTTTAACATTCAGCAATGCATCAATTACAGTATTACCCGTAATAGTAATATTATTTGGATTAATATTTTCTTTAATTAAATTATTATAAGAAGATTGTGTAGGTGCAAAATGATAATTAGCAAGTGAGCCAGTTAGCTTACGGTTTGCTTCTTCTGGCCATGGTGAGTAAATATCACCTGTACGTAACCCAGCTTCCACATGACCAATCTTCACTTTGTGATAATACGCCGCTAAAGATGCTGCAAATGTTGTTGCTGTATCGCCATGAACGAGCACTACATCTGGCAACCATTCAGCAAAAACGTCTTCAAGCCCTTTAAGTACGCCAGAAGTCACGTCAGATAAAGTTTGACCAGGCTTCATCAAATTTAGATCAAAATCAGGTTTTAAATTAAATAATTCTAACACTTGGTCTAACATTTGACGGTGTTGACCGGTAACACAAACCTTTGTTTCAAAAAAATTATTATTTTCTTTCAACTTTATAGCTAAAGGTGCCATTTTTATGGCTTCAGGACGTGTACCAAAAACCAGTAAAATTCTTTTCACAAACTACCCTTAAATTCAATTATCGATATAAAAATGTTTTAACTTACTTAACTATTCTATCAATTTTCAAATTCCATTAAAATGCTAGAAATGTTGATTTATATTATTTTTTGGCTGATTTAAAACCACTAACATATTGAGATAACAATATGTATAGTTTTTTTGTTTCAATATCATTGTTATAAATACTAATCAACTCATTAAAAGCATTTAAGATAACCGCATAAGATCTATAATTTTCAAATGATTTTAAAATCCGCTCATGCCCAGTTTTCTCTACATTATCCGAATCAATCAACAACTCTTCATACAATTTTTCACCCGGACGTAGACCTGTAAATTGTATCTCAATATCACCTATACCATTTTCATCGATTGCTCGAAAACCACTTAAACGAATCATTTGTTTAGCTAAGTCTATTATTTTAACTGGCTCGCCCATATCAAGCAGAAATACATCACCACCTGTCCCCATCGCACCTGCTTGAATCACGAGCTGAGCTGCTTCAGGAATCGTCATAAAATAACGCGTGACTTCTGGGTGCGTTACTGTAACAGGCCCGCCTTGAGCAATCTGCTTTTTAAACAAAGGAACAACAGATCCCGAAGAACCTAATACATTCCCAAAACGGACAATACTGATTTGGGTGTTTGGATTCGTCGATGCCAAACCCTGACAGTAAAGCTCTGCCATGCGTTTAGAAGCACCCATGACATTGGTTGGACGCACAGCTTTATCAGTTGAAATTAAAACAAAAGTTTCAATATTTTGATTCACTGCGGCATCGACACTACGCTGTGTGCCAATGGACGTATTATAAATACCTTCAAATGGGTTTGCCTCCACTAGAGGCACATGTTTATAAGCCGCCGCGTGATAAACCGTTTGTACCGCATACTGTTGCAATATACGCTCTAACTTCGGCTGATTGGTGACAGAACCTAATACTGAAATAATTTGTATATCAGATGCCTGCAATTCACGGTCTATCGAATACAAGGCAAATTCAGACATTTCAAACAGCACCAGCATTTTCGGCTGATGCTTCACGATCTGACGGCAAAGTTCAGAGCCGATCGACCCTCCTGCCCCTGTCACCATGACCACTTTATTTTTAATATTTTTTTCTAACAATTCAGGTTTCGGCGGTACAGGATCACGGCCAAGTAAATCAATAATATCCACTTCACGAATATCAGAGACTTGGACTTGACCATCGACCAACTGGGTTACCCCTGGCAACTCCATAATTTTGACATCTGCCGTATCAAAAGATTCAATAATTTCTTTTTTACGGGTTCGACCGACAGAAGGCATGGCAAGCAAAACTTCTTCAATACCGAATTTCCCAAGTTTCGCTTGCGCTTTTTTGGGTGAATAAATTTTTAAACCACTCAGTGACTGACCTTGTAAGGAGCGCTTATCGTCAATAAAACACACAGGCAAATAATCATCTGAACGGTTTAAAGCTGCTGCAATTTGTTGTCCTGCCAGCCCTGCGCCATAAATCGCCACACGTTTACGGCTTTGCTTTTTGGCAAAAGTTTTAAGGGTTGCGTAGCGAATGACGGCACGGCTCCACCACATGTATGAAAACAGCATAAAGCCATACATGAGCGGAATACTCATGGGAATAAATGCGACATTCAGTTTCTTAATGCTGTACAGCACTACAATTTGTATAAATGTCCCGATTAATATCCGCAGTAAGTAGTCTTCATTAAAAGAACGGACAATTGCGCGGTAAATCCCAAGTAAAGCAAAAATAGCAATGCCAAAAATACCGACATAGATATACCAAGCGTCTAAGCCTTGCATGACCTGTACATTCGGACGCGCCAAACGAATGGCATAAGCAAGCCACATCATCAACGGTAAAACACAGATATCCATCAGCACCAAAACAATTTGCTTTTGGCGACGCGGTAATGATGCTATAGATCGGATAATGTCTTTCACAACGTGCTCGAATCAGGTCAAAGGAATATTCGCGCCTAATATTATACGCGCTTTTCAAGTTTAGATTTTTGCGATGACTTGCGTAATGACATCCACTGTTTTTTGCATGCTGGCATCCGACAATGTTGGATGTACAAGGAACATCAAACTGCTTTCACCGAGTTGTTTTGCTTGTGGCAATGATTGTTTTGGACGCCACGCTGTGCCATCAAAGGCTTTTTCTAAATACACTTCTGAGCATGAACCGCTAAAGCATGGAACAGCTTGAGATGAAATTTCCGCCATGATGCGGTCACGTGACCAGCCGTCGGGTAAAGCATCAACATTGACTTGCACATAGCATTTATAAGCGGCATGTACATAATCGTTTGACGGTTTCGCTACGGTAAAATAAGGGCTACTTTCAAATACGGCTTGGATACGCGCCATATTAGTATTACGTTTTGCCGTCCATTCAGGCATTTGTTTGAGTTGCAGGCGACCAATCACAGCTTGCATTTCCATCATACGCCAGTTGGTGCCAAATGAGTCATGCAACCAACGGAAGCCCGGTGGATGTTGCTTGTTATACACGCTATCAAAGTTTTTACCGTGATCTTTATACGACCACATTGTTTTCCACAGACTCTCGTCATTGGTAGTGACCATACCGCCTTCACCACCCGTGGTCATAATCTTGTCTTGGCAGAATGACCACGCCCCAATATGACCAATTGAACCTGCCGATTTACCTTTGTACATCGCGCCATGTGCTTGAGCGCAATCTTCAATCACGAAGATGCCTTTTTCCTCAGCCAATTGCATGATCGGATCCATATCACACATCCAACCTGCCAAATGCACACAGATAATGGCTTTGGTATTTGGAGTGATGACTGCTTCAATGCTACGGCGTGAGATATTCTGTGAATCGAGTTCCACATCGGCAAAAATAGGATTGGCACCTGCAGTGACAATTGAACTTGCTGAAGCTAAGAAGGTCCGTGAGGTGACAATCACGTCATCACCTGCACCAATACCCAAAGCTTTGAGGGCTAAATCGAGTGCCACTGTACCATTGGCCACGGCAACTGCATGTTTGGTTCCTGCAAACTGTGCAAATTCCTTTTCGAATTCACGGCATTCCTGACCTGTCCAATAATTTACTTTATTGGATAATAGGACTTTTGACACCGCATCAGCTTCTACTTGGGTAAAGCTTGGCCAAGGCTCAAATGCACTGTTTAACATGGAGTTTTCCCAGTCTAAAAATCTAGTTTAAAAATCTATTTTGAAGTCAGAATTCGGGCGGGATTACCCACCACGGTGACGCCTGCGGGTACACTTTTGGTCACGACAGCACCCATACCCACAATCGCACCTGCACCAATCACTAAAGGCTGATCAGGTGTGCCCTGCTTAATCATCGCACCCGCGCCAATATAGGCATGTGCATGTATATGAATATTGCCGTTACATTTTACGCCTGGTGCGAAAGTAACGAAATCCCCAATCACACAATCATGCTCGACATAACTGTATAAATTGGCATGAAAACACTTGCCGATTTTGACATTTGAGCCAATGCTGACAAAAGGACTCAAAGCAGAACCTTCAGCGAGCTCAATTTGATCCATTAAAACCACATGGTCCGCAGTGATCGACCAAAGCTGAATGCCATCTGCTTCTAAACGCTGAGCGATTTTTTCACGCACACGACTATTAGCAATCGCAATTTGCACGTATTTTTCAGAAGCATTTTCATTTAAAAACGCTTGATAATTCATGGCACGATGACCATTGACCGAAGCAATGTCTGTTAAAGCATCATCGATAAAGATAATTTCAGACGCATCCCCTTGACGTGCCAATTGCTGACGCGCGACAGGCATCAGGCTACGCCCACAACCTGAAGCTCCATAAATCGCATAGAGTGTTGTCATTATTTTTGTTCCGGTGTGCCGGTAAATTTGGTCGTGGTGGCTTCACCTTCGGCACTGATATCATCCTTGGCAATCACTTTTTTCACGGTTTTTAGCATGATTTTAAAATCCAGCCATAAAGACTGATTTTCCACATACCATGTGTCTAGCTCAAACTTTTTTTCCCATGAAATGGCATTGCGACCATTTACTTGAGCATGACCTGTGATGCCGGGGCGCACATGATGACGTTTGGCTTGCTCACTATTATAGAGCGGTAAATATTCCATCAGCAGCGGACGCGGCCCAACAATGCTCATCTCGCCTTTAATCACATTCCACAGTTCAGGCATTTCATCCAAACTGGTGGCACGGAGTATTTTCCCGAATGGCGTTAGACGCTCACTGTCAGGTAATGGATTGCCATCGAGATCGAGTGCATCTTTCATAGTGCGAAACTTCACCATTTCAAAAGGCTTGCCATGCAGGCCCGGACGCACCTGACGGAATAAGACAGGCGAACCTAAATTCTTTTTCACCTTATAGGCAACCAAAGCATAGACAGGAGACAGCAGCACCAGCGCAGATGATGCAATAACAATATCCAATAAGCGCTTTAACATGGTTCACTCTTAAGATTAGATGAAGATGGGGAAATGGTATCCATTTCTAGTAATGATTATACCCTGTTCGACGCCATCAGATTTGTAAAATATTTCAACCGTCAAAGGGACCCAAGTAGCCGCTGTTCTAAAAGCTTCCAAACCATATAGCTGTTTAGAGATCTGTCCAACGACGATTGACTGCATGACCCGGGTTATTCATGCTGATAACCTTCGCGTAGTTTCCTACTGCAGTTGCATTTTCAGGAATATCTTTTGTCACAACGCTGCCCGCACCGATAGTGGCATTATTGCCAATTTTGACATGCTCAATAATGCAGACATTTGGTCCAATATAAACATTGTCACCAATTTCAGCAGCTTTACGCCCACCATTGGCGCCAATGGTGGTAAATTGCGACAAATTCACATTATTGCCAATCACGGTTGTCGGGTTGACGACCAACGGCCCGCCATGCCCAATAAACAAGCCATAGCCAATTTGAGTCGTAGTATGAATATCTATGCCGTACTGCTTTTTTTTATAATAATAAATCGGATAAGCCAGCTTCGCCCAAAATGATTTTGCACTGGCTAAACGCAGCCAAAATGAAAAATTAAAACCGCGATTGAAAAAATAAGTTTTCAAAAATGATTTCAAACCAAGATTGCCCGTATAGCGGTATAAATCACTTTTTATATATTTTAAGGTCATTTAGATCGTCTCTAAAATTCGATGAATCGCCTTTAATGGATATCCATTTCAGCCATCATGTGCTTATTCACTTGATGCACATCATATTTATTCAGCGCGATTTCACGTGAACGCTGTCCCATATATTCAATCAATTTTGGATCTTCAATAAAGTACTGCATGCTTTGCACCAAATCATTGACTGATTTCACCCCGACCAAATAACCATTTTGCCCATGTTGAACAGTTTCACGGCAACCCGGTGCATCAGTGGTAATAATCGCACGTCCCATCGCCATCGCTTCTAACACGGTACGTGGCGTACCTTCACGATACGATGGCAATACATAGACCGAACTTTGGCTAATCGCAGGACGTACATCACTCAGTTTACCCCAATAGTTGAGGCGTCCGTCGGCAATCCATTCATCAAGTTCAGCTTGGGCAATGGCTGAGGGATTATCATCAATCCAACCGACCAAATGAAACTCAGTTGCTGGGTGTTTCGCTTTGATGATCCGTGCGGCTTCGGCATATTCACGTACGCCTTTATCACCGAGCAAACGTGCAATCAGTAAGAACGAAGCTTTGACTGTCCCCGCATCATTTTGCGGTAAGGGCAAGACATCAAAGTCTTGTACATTGACACCCGAACCATTCACCACCACCGTCGGTTTTTCAGCGTCAAGCAAATGCATGTCTTGGAATAACTTCAAATCATCAGGATTTTGGAAAAAGACTTTATCGCTATGTTTCAAGGCTTGTGCATATAAACCATGCACCATTTTTTGAAACAGGCTGCGTTTACCCGATTCGACATTTTGGAAGGCATAACCTAGCCCTGTAATTAAAGCAAAGCGATGTGGTACTTTTGCCAACCATGATGCCAGCATGCCGTAAATGACTGGCTTAATGGTATAAGACAGCACATAGTCAGGCTGAATGTGACGAATGTTTTGATATAAATGCTTCAGTAATTTTAAATCTGCCAGCGGATTGGTACCAGTCCGTTGCATTGGAATTTCATGTAAATGATAGCCAAGAGCTTCCATTTTCTGTTGTTCTTGAGGGAAGCTTGCAAACTCAGGCGCCATGATATGAATTTCATAACCTTTAGTTGCAATGGCTTCTAACAGCTTGCCACGGAAGTTCAGTGCAGAGGGCAAATAACTACATATCATTAAAAACTTCATGCCTGTTGGCTCCACACCTGCATATATTGACCGCTGACAGTTTCAATACTGAAATTCTGTTCAACCCGTTCACGCGTTGCTTGTTTTAAAACGTGTTTTTCTGCTTCTGTTTTTTGCACATACGTCAAGATTGCTTCTGCCAAAGCCTGTGCATTGCGTGGTGGCACAATTGCGCCTAAGTCCTGCACAATGTATTGCGCATCGCCGACATTGGTACTAATACACGGTAACCCTGATGCCATTGCTTCGACCAAGACATTTGGGAAGCCTTCAGTAATTGAAGTCATGAGGAATACATCAATAGATTGATAAAACGCAGGCATATCTGAGATTTGATCCAATAAATGGACTTTTTCAGCATCTAGTTGATACTGATCAAATAAAGCTTTGATCTCAGGATTCTCCAAACTCGCTCCGCTACCTGCAATTTTAAAGATGATGTTTTTATCTTTAAGTAAGCCCATAGTTTCAAAAAAATACGGATAGCCTTTTGCAGGATGGTAACGTCCGGCAAAGCCAATCACGGTTGGTTGATGCAATTCTGGGTTCGGCTGAAATTTATCAAGAAATACCCCATTGGCAATCACCTCACTATTCGGGTTTTGAAAACCAAATGCTTGGTGCTGTTCTAATGAAGAATGCGCACAATAAATAATGTGATTGGGCTGTTTTGATAAAATTTTACTTAGGCCTAGAGCAATCTTGGTACTGATCGATTCATCTTTCGGGGAAGCAAGCGAGTGATGAATGCCCCACACGACTTTTGGTTTTTTAGCTAAGCCAATGACACTCAAACTGGTTAAGGCATTGGCATGGTACATCCAACATTGCACGGTTTGAGGTTGTAACTGCTTTAGCAATTTACGTATTTTTTGAATCGTACTCAGGGTGTTAATACCATTCCAACCCAAAGCATAATATGACTCACAACGTTCCAAAGTGCTTTGATAGACCTCTGAGGTTTTCATCAATGCAATAACCACATGCTGATAGTCATGTTCAGTTTGCTGAATTAAGCGCGCCAGCATCATTTCTGCACCTCCCACCCCTGCAAAGTTGGTGATCACATGCACCATCAACGGTTTGCTCATGTTGCAGACTCCATCATGTTTAAGTACTGCTGCAATACCGTTACTTTGTGGAATTGCTGAATATGCGCTTCAAAATCAGCTTCCGAATACTGTACATAATCAGCAAAAATTGCCTGTTGCATGGCTTGCATCAAACCTGCCTGATCATTGCATTCGACCAATAAACCAAATTTTGCATAGTCTAAAATTTCCATTGGTCCACTTGGACAATCGGTACTCACCACCTTCACTTTGGAAGCGAGCGCCTGAATCAGCACACCCGGTAGACCTTCCCAATTTGAGCTTAAAACAAACAGCGATGCATATTTAAAATAGGCATACGGGTTTGAATCAAAGCCCGGTAAATCTACGACATCGTTTAAACCTAAGTCCGATACCAAAGCTTCAAATTCAGCACGCAGTTCACCCTCACCTAAAATAATCAGACGGGTTTCAGGATGCTGATCATGTAAAGCTTTAAAGGAACGAATCAGAAAGCCAAAGTTTTTTGCTTCAGTCAGCCGCCCTACCGCTAAAATCACTTTATTGTCATTATTAAAAAAGCGATGCGTAACGGGCGCTTTGAGCTTTTCAAAATAGGCATCATCTAACACTGGGTTATAAATGGTGCTCAGGTTATTTTTCTTATAGCTATAGTATTCACGAAAATCTGCTTCAACCCCTTTGGAGACACAGACCACTTGCTGTGCCATGGGATACGTCCAATTCACCAAAGTTTTTAAAACGAATTTAGCAACACCCTGTAATTTCAAATTTTTAGACGGCGTCGATACTTCACGGAAAATTAATGCGGTTTGAACGCCTGCCAGTTTTTTGGCAATGCCTGCCACAATATTGGTGTGGGTTTGCGTTGCCACTAAGCAGTCATATTGCTCAGCTTTCAGCTTCATTTTTAGGAGGGTGATGCTATTCATCACACGACCGCAATTAAAATTGACCAATTGAATTTTCGGGCTGACTTCAGGTAACAGCTTAGCTTTATCACCTGTGACATCACACACACCCAAATGAATATTGAGACCTTGTTCTGCAAAGCTATTGGCAAGTTGAATGACTGTACGTTCTGCACCGCCACCACCCAAGCTTGGCAAAAAGAACATGACTTTATTCAACATATGCAGACCTAAATTTTAAAATGGGAGAATATTAATGCGGTGTTTTTGAGGCTTGAATCGCCATGGCGCGTTCAACTCGCTCACGATAATCCGTGATGCCCGCAAGCTCACTGTCACTGGCACAAGTACTTTGAATTTTGGCTTGATAATCGGCAAAACTGGATACCACTTTGGCAGGTACACCAATCGCCACGCTATGATCAGGAATGTCTTTTGTCACCACTGAGCCTGCACCAATGACAACATTTGAGCCAATGCTCACACCGGGCATAACGATTGTATTGACCCCAATAAATACATGCGAACCGACTTGAATTGGTGCAAAGCGTTGGTAGCGTTTACCTTGCGCATCTTTCACCAAACACGTACTGCCATCATGAGTAATAAATTTCACCCCTGAAGTTACAGTCACATGATCACCAATGCTGACCAAAAATGGTTCTGAGCCCCAGCTTTTAATATAAATTCGGCAATTTTCACCGACTTTTACGCCTTTTTTACGTGCATAAGCCACACTGCCCTTTGCCATAAAATAAGCGAGATCAAACAGCTGTCGAAAAGCAGAAACCATAAATGACATACACAGTACCTGAATGAAGCGAGGCAACTTAAAAGGAGGAAAATAAGTCAGCTATTTTACGCTGAAAATCTACTTTACGATATGGAAACCGCAGTCACGATACAGGATGAAAAAAGATCAGAGCGATTTGATTTTTTTAACAGGACTACCGACATAGACACCTGATTCATCCAAAGGTTTCGAGACGAGGCTACACGCGCCAATCACCGAATCACTTGGAATTTTCACACCATCAAGTACCGTCACCCGTGCACCAAGCCAAATATTTTCACCCAAACTGACCCCTTGTTTGGTAATTGCGTCTTTCACCAACACGTCAGGTTCACCAAATTTATGATTACTGGCAATGATGATGCTTTGCGTACCAATACGAGTGTTATCGCCAATGCTCACACCGCCACAGCCATTGATATAGGACTTAGAATTGATACTGACATCTTTACCAATTGACACCTTGCCACCAAAGCATTTGATATAGCAGTTTTCACCAATAAAACTGTTATCCGCGATTTCTAAGCTCGCACCTTGTTCAACGATTAAACTGACATGATCGCCAATATAAACATTGTTGCCAATCTTCACTTGTCCGCTAATATCGACCGTACAAGCTTTGCCGAAATAACGAAATTTGGTGCCAAAAGCCACATTATAAAATTGCTGACGGCATTGTGCAGTGAACCAATTCATCAGTTTTAACAGTTTAAAAAACATCAGCTTTTGTTACTCCACACCACATATAAAATAGCAAAGTTATAAATGATCAGCGCCACAGGCACCGCCAAGAGCATATAAATTTTATCGGCAAATAAAACATATAAGCCTGCAAATAAAGCGAACTTAATCATGAGCTCTACGATTTGCAGTTTAAATAATACTTGGCTATTCCGCTTGGCAATTAAATAAGCCGAACTTGGCGGATTACAGAAAACCGCCCAATAGCCCAACGCTAAAATTTGGAAATAAGTTGAGATGCCAACCCATTCAGAACCGAAAATCCAAAGATATACCGATTCAGGCAAGATAAAGAAAATTGCAAAAAGAGGCAGCGACACCAAGCTTAAAAGCATACTGGCCTTCAAGGCATTTTTATTTGAATCTGTAGTTTTAAACTTACGGATAAAAAATTGACGTAAGGTTTGTGAAATCAAATTGATCGGAACACGTAAAGTCCGCTCGACAATGGCATAAAAGCCCATCGCCTGCACACCCACAAAATGCGACACCACATAATACGGCAAGTTATGTGAAAAACTATTCAGCAAGGCATGCGGGGTATTGGCATAAATAAAGTCTTGATAATTTTTAAACGCCTGCCAACTGACTTGATAAAGTTGATGTTTTAGTAAATAAATCAGCACCGCCACAATCATGATAATCGAGCTGACGTTATAACTATTCACCAAGCTGATCTGCATCACGAATGGCAACGAGAGTTGTACCAACACGACAATGGCACTTCTAAAAATATTTAAACCTGCACAAAAATATTCTTTATGTGCGGAAAATTGATAATTATATAGGCTTTGAATCAGGGTATTGGCAAGCACACCTGTGGCAACAGCCCCTGCCATTTCAACATTTAAAATCACGCTGATGACAATGCCACTGATCATGGCAATTGCTATAGAGAACACCGCCCCTTCAAAGATCAGGCTTTTTTTATCCTGCTCCTCAGCAACCAATAAAGCTTGATCCAGACGTAAATTCGCTACCGTGGATAAAACACTGACAATGGCTAAAGCAATTCCGTAAGCACCAAAGTCCGCAACAGAATATAGACGCGTTAAAACAGGAAGTGCGATAAATGTCATTATCGCACCGACCAGTAAACTGAGTGTAATCAGTCCAATGGACTGATATTTTGCGAACAGTTTCGCAATCATCTGCTCAAGATCATTTTAAGTTATTGACGTACCAACGCATGGCCAATTGAATGCCTTCGGCAATTTTATACTGCGGTGCATAACCCAGATGTTGCTCAATTTTGGCAATGCTCGCTTGTGAATGACGTACATCACCTGCACGGAACTCACGGTAAACAGGATCACGCTCAAAGTTCACATCATTAGTTGCAAGCGCTGCCTGAATGGCACGATATAACTCATTCAACGTAGTACGGTCACCCACAGCCACGTTATACACTTGGTTTTTGGCGTCATCAGATGCAGTTGCCGCCAAAATATTGGCTTGAACCGTGTTATCGATGAAACAGAAATCACGGCTGGTTTCACCATCACCATTGATGAAGACATCTTCACCCGCGATCATTGATGCCGTCCATTTCGGAATCACCGCAGCATAAGCACCGTTAGGATCTTGGCGCTGACCAAACACGTTGAAATAACGTAAGCCAATTGCTTTAAAACCGTAGCTACGTGCAAAGACATCGGCATATAGCTCATTGACATACTTGGTCACTGCATAAGGCGACAATGGATTACCAATGTTTTCTTCAACTTTTGGCAATGCAGGATGATCACCATAAGTTGAACTGCTGGCTGCGTATGTGAAGCTGGCAACACCTGCATCACGCGCAGCCGTCAGCATATTTAAGAAACCGCTGATATTGGTGTCATTGGTGGTGATCGGATCGGCAATCGAACGCGGTACAGAACCTAAAGCGGCTTCATGCAGTACATAATCCACGCCAACACAGGCTTTTTGGCAGTCGGCAAACTGACGAATATCGCCTTCAATAAAACTGAATTTTGCCCATTGTTCAGCTGTCACTAAGCCCTTTACTTCATCCAAATTATGCTGATGACCCGTAGCAAAGTTATCTAAACCCACTACGATTTGATTCAGCTTGAGTAAGGTTTCTAAAAGGTTTGAGCCGATAAAGCCCGCAACACCTGTGACCAACCATGTTTTAGGCGCTGTTTTAAGGTTTTCACATACCTGTTGATATTGATTCATTTTAGTATGGCCCTCTTACAAACGAAGATCAGATTCGGCTTGAGATAACACATATTTCAAGTCATACAACACATGATCAGCTTTACCCAAAGCACGGATCGCCTCCACACCCATGTCTTTAAACTGGTGATGCGCAACCGCTAAAATTACTGCATCATATTTGCCATTTTCCAGTGCCTGCACAGGGCTAATACCGTACTCATGTTCAGCCTCAGCGCCATCGACCCAAGGATCATAGACATCAGCATCAATATGATATTCTTTCAATTCATTCACAATATCAATAATGCGGGTATTACGGATATCCGGGCAATTTTCTTTAAAACTTAAACCTAAAATTAAAACCTTGGCATCTTCTACTTGAATGCGTTTTTTCAGCATGGCTTTCACCAACTGCGTCACCACATATGCGCCCATACCATCATTTAAACGGCGGCCTGCCAAAATAATTTCTGGGTTATAGCCTATCGCTTGTGCTTTATGGGTTAAGTAATACGGATCAACCCCGATACAGTGACCGCCCACAAGACCCGGACGGAAGGGTAAGAAATTCCATTTCGTACCTGCTGCTTGCAGCACCGCTTCAGTATCAATGCCCATTTTATTGAAAATCAACGCCAATTCATTAATTAAAGCTATATTCACATCACGCTGAGTGTTTTCAATCACTTTCGCTGCTTCTGCAACCTTAATGCTAGCTGCTTTATGAGTACCCGCTTCAATAATCAGGTTATAGACTTCATCAACATAATCAGCCACTTCTGGTGTTGAACCCGAAGTGATTTTTAAAATATTGGTGACACGGTGCAATTTATCACCCGGATTAATTCGTTCAGGGCTATAGCCTGCATAAAAATCCTGATTGAATATTAAGCCTGAATTTTTCTCTAAAACAGGAATACAGACTTCTTCTGTTGCACCCGGATAAACTGTTGACTCGTAGACAACCACATCACCTTTTTTCAACACTTTTGCAATGCTTTCTGAAGCTTTCACCAATGGGGTTAAATCTGGTTGTTTATATTCATCAATCGGGGTTGGAACAGTAACAATAAAAAAATTACAGTCATTTAAGTCTTCTAAATTTGCGCTGTAACTTAATTGAGCTGATTGTGCTAATTCTTCAGGAGAAACTTCTAAGGTATGATCACGTCCGCTACGTAATTCATCAATACGCTTCTGATGAATATCAAAGCCCACCACGGGAACTTTTTTTCCAAACTCAACAGCTAGCGGTAAACCGACATAACCTAATCCGATTATGGCAATTTTTAATTCGGAGAGTTGTAACATACTGAAGCCTATGTCATCGATGAATCATCAATCATCGTTATGTTGTAAATAGCGTTAAATTATATCAGAAAATCAAATTTCGATTGTGTAATGATGTTCTATGAGGACTGTAATTTTAATCAAAAATATTTATAGGATTAAACAATTCACCCTATAAAACCAACTTTGTATATTTAAAAAAATTCAAATAACAACTAGATCTTTAAAAAGATATTCATCCATACAAGTGTTGATTAAACTTACGATTTAAAACAAATGTAAAACTATATTCTACAAGGTGAATAGTATAAACTTAACATTCTAAAATGAGTAATTTGGGTACTTAAACCCGTATTTCAATTCAATGATTCAAATATTTTATAAATAGGATTTGTATTCGAGTGAGTTACTATCGTTATAGCTGTATGTTAGCTTTGAGTCTAAGTATGACGGGTTGTGCCATTACTTCAGGCTTACAAACCTATGACCTTCCTAAAGAAGGCACATTTCAGACTGATTTAGGCTCGACAGTCAATGTTATTAAACTAACTCAAGAAAATTTAGTTGCTGTTCAACCCGCCCAAGTAAATCAGCAAAATTTTGCCCATCTATTCAATCAACAACAAAAAAGTTATCGCCTAAACTCAGGTGATATTTTATCTATTTATTTATGGGCATACCCTGAAATTACACCACCCACAAATACAATTAACAATCAAGATGCCATTATTTCTAATGGCTACCAAATTGATCAAAGTGGCTATATCCAATTTCCAATTATTGGCCGATATAAAGCTGCAGGAAAATCGCTGACACAAGTCAATCAGGAATTACGCAGCCAACTTGCTCGTTACTTAAAAACCCCAGATGTGATTGTTCGCGTACTTTCCTACCAAGGACAACGTTACTCTGTCCAAGGTAATGTAATGAAAGGCGGTCAATTTAATTTAACGGATCAACCTACTAGCGTGTATACCGCACTTGGTCTTGCTGGCGGCGTGAATACGCAATTGGGTGACAATACATCGATTACATTAGTGCGCCAAGGTCAAACTTATAACTTAAATAGTATCCAGTTAGAAAAGGCAGGCTATTCACTACATAATCTACTCATACAGCCTAACGATACAATTTATGTCAATTCACGCGAAAATCAGAAAATTTATGTAATGGGTGAATCTGGTAAAAATCAATCCCTACCAATGCGTGATCAAGGAATGAGTCTCAGTGATGTCCTCGGAGAAAGTCTTGGGGTAAACTCGCTTTCTGCAAGTCGAGGTAAAATCTACGTAGTACGTAGTGATATGAATAGCCCAATGACCGAAATTTATCATTTGGATTTAACCAGTATTGGTGACTTTGGACTCGCAAACCAGTTCAAAATGCGTAGCAACGATATTGTATATGTTGATGCATCTGGCTTGGCACGTTGGCAGCGTGTGATCAATCAGGTGATTCCTTTCTCAAATATGATCTATAACATCGACAGAATGGGTCAATAATGTTATTTAAAAATATTCTGGTGGTGTGTGTAGGTAATATTTGCCGAAGTCCTATGGCAGAATATCTTCTGAAAAAGAATCATCCCGATCTGAATATTTATTCAGCGGGAATCTCAGGCATGATTGGACATGCAGCAGATGATAAAGCCCAATACTGTATGCAAAAAATTGGCATCGATATGAGTCGCCATATTGCCCAAAAATTAAATGCCGAACTGATCAAAAAATCAGATTTAATTTTAGTCATGAGTTCAAATCAACAAAAGCATATTGAACAAACATGGCCATTTGCAAAGGGAAAGACTTTTCGTTTAGGACATTGGCAAGGTAAAAATGTGCCCGATCCTTACCAACATGATCAAGCCTTTTTTGACCAAACCTCAGAACTGATCCAATCTTGCGTTGCAGATTGGACTAAACAAATTTAACTTTTGATGTACGATTATGAGCCAAAATACCAATACAGAAGATACAATTGATTTAAAAGAATTATTTTTCTCTCTGATTGCACAGTGGAAGTTAATTGCTCTATGTGTGATTTTAAGCCTCGTTTGTGCCTTACTTTATTTAAGAGCAACACCAGATACTTATGCAGTCAATGCTTTAGTACAAGTTGAAGAAAGTAAAGGGGCTTCAGCTGCACTATTGGGTGATCTTTCTAATATGATTGATCAAAAACAACCAGCCCAAGCAGAAATTGAGATTCTTAAATCGCGCTTAGTTCTCGGTACCGTGATTCAAAACTTACATCTCGATCTAAAAATTTCAGGTACTGAAAATTCCTTTACTGACCGATTAATTTCAGCTCATAAATATGCCACCGAATATAAAAATAAATCTGTGGTTTTCAAAGATAATGAAAAAAGTTTTGAAATCCGCCAATTTAATATCCCCGCACTCTATCGCGACAAGGATCTTGGCCTACAGCTTCAAGAAAATAAATTTTCTTTGATTGATCTTCAGGCTGAACAAACAATTTTAACAGCACCATTGAACCAAAAAAATTCTTTACGTACAGCAGAAGGCCTTTGGGAAATCTCAATTTATAGCAAAGATCAACTCAAAGACGACTATTTAATTCAAAAGCAGTCTCTACCTGCCGCAGTTGACAGTATTTTGGCAAATTACTCTGTTGCTGAAAAAGGTAAAATGACGGGCGTGCTTGGCCTTAACTATCAAGGCCAAGATAAAGAACATATTACTCAGGTTCTAAATGCCATTTTAGCAGCATACAGTCATCAAAATATTGAAAGACGCTCTGCTGAAAGTGCACAAACTTTAAAATTCCTGGACGAACAACTCCCTGAGCTAAAACAACAGCTTGATGTCGCAGAACGTGAATTTAACAAATTCCGTCAAGAGTTTAATACCGTCGATGTGACTAAAGAATCTGAGCTATATTTAACTCAAAGCGTCACTCTTGAAACTCAAAAAGCTGAATTAGAGCAAAAAGTTGCCGAAGCTTCTGCGAAGTACACCAGTGAACATCCCGTGATGCAACAAATGAATGCTCAATTGGGTGCAATCAATAGCAAAATTGGTGAACTAAATACCACCTTAAAAAAATTACCAGACTTACAACGTCGTTATTTACAGCTATACCGTGAAGTTGAAGTAAAACAACAACTTTATACAGCGTTGTTGAATTCTTACCAACAGCTTCGTATTGCCAAAGCTGGTGAAATTGGTAATGTCCGTATTGTGGATACTGCTGTAGAGCCGATTGAACCGATTGCGCCGAAAAAACTACAAATCTTGATACTTTCAATTTTCCTCGGTGGTTTCCTCGGTACATTACTTGCGTTGTTTCGTAACATGTTGCGCTCAGGGATCAAAGATTCATCAGAAATTGAAAACAATCTGGATCTTCCTGTTTATGCCACTGTGCCCCGCTCACCTGTTCAAGAAAGTCGCATCAAGTTACTGAAGAAGAAAAAGACCATTCCTGTACTTGCAGTTAAAAATAGCGATGATATTGCAATTGAAAGCTTGCGCAGTATGCGTACTGCCATTCACTTTGCACTGACATCTGCAAAAAATAACCTGATCATGATTTCGGGGCCTGCACCAGAAGTCGGTAAATCGTTTATTTCAACCAATTTAGCTACGATTCTTGCGCAAAGTGATAAACGCGTTTTAATTGTTGATGCCGATTTACGTCGTGGTTATTTAAACAAATACTTCAATCATGACAACCAACCAGGTCTTTCTGAGTATTTAAATGGTCAGCGTGATCTAGACAGCATCATTAAAACCACTGAAATTCCAAATTTAAGTGTGACTACTCGCGGTAAGAGCCCTTCTAATCCATCTGAGCTTTTAAGTTCTGGTAAATTCAAAGAATTCTTAGATTTAATTTCACCGATGTTTGATCATGTGATCATTGATACCCCTCCTGTACTTGCGGTGACAGACGGTATCATTATTTCGCAATATGCTGGTGTGAATTTGGTGATTGCTCGTTATGCCAAAACTCAGTTGAAAGAACTAGAGTTAACCGTGAACCGCTTTGAACAAGTGGGTGTGAAGGTCAATGGTATTATTTTAAACGACATTCAACGTAGCTCAGCTGGTTATGGTTATGGCTATAACTATTCTTATGGCTATAAAGCTTCAAAAGACCAAGACTAATTCAAGCCTATTCAAAAAAGCCACCGAATACGGTGGCTTTTTTTATTTTCGAAATTTATGTTGCATGCATCATTCTGTATAAAAAATGTTTTATATATTCATACCGTTATAGTATAAAAATAAGAACATGACTATGATGATCTTTCCTGCACCTTACCTGATCATAGAGATAGGTAAGCGCTGAACAGGAAAAGTCTGCTAGAATTTCAGCAACTTTTTACATATAAAATAATTGTGGGAAAATATATGAGTAAGGCCCTACCTATCGCTGTCGCTGTATTACTCGGCGGTGCCGCACTTGTTCCTGTTTACTATGCAACTAAAACACCTGCTACGCAATCAGCAACATCAACTCAACCAGCTGCAAATGCTTCTGCTGTCGCTAAAATCAGTTATGCACTTGGTTATGAAGTTGCCCATCAAACGCCTCCAGAATTAGATATTGATAGCTTTGTCACTGGCGTTCGTGCGGGTCATGCTCGTGCAAAACCTGCATATACTGAAGAAGAATTACAAAAAGCATATGCTGAGTTCCAGCAAGAAATGCAAAACAAGCAGCTCGAAAGCAATAAGCAAGCACAAAGTAGCAGCGATAATTTCTTAACAGAAAACAAAAGTAAAGCTGGGGTTAAAACCACTGCTTCTGGTTTACAGTACCTAACAACGAAAGAAGGTACAGGTAAACAACCGCAAGCCACATCAGTTGTTAAAGTTCACTACACAGGTAAGTTAGTGGATGGCACAGTATTTGATAGTTCAGTACAGCGCGGCGAGCCAATTGAATTCCCACTGAATCAAGTGATTCCGGGTTGGACTGAAGGTCTACAGTTAATGAAGGAAGGCGGCAAAGCCACTTTATATATTCCTTCAAACCTAGGTTATGGTGCTCAAGGTGTTCCAGGAACGATTCCACCGAACAGTACTTTAATTTTTGATGTAGAACTCATTGAAGTTAAATAATAAAACCGGTACAGGAGAGCTTTTCGCTCTCCTGCTTTATTTTGAGACTCGGTCATGAAATTACAGATCAGTATGTTGTGTTTGGCACTCTGCTCAAGCACTGTATTTGCCAAAGATGTCAGTAATAAAAGTAGTGCTGCAGAACAAGTGGGTTATAGTTTTGGTTATTTAATGGGACGCAGTAATGCTGAATCCATTAAGGATTTGGATATTGATGCATTTGTTGCAGGTTTAAAGGCAGCTTCTAAAGGTCAAGCTTCGTCATTAACAGATGAAGAAATGACCCGTGCCTTAACCCAATATAAAAAGCAAACCGAAGCGAAACAACTGATTGAACTGAAGCAAAAAGCGGATGCGAATGCCACCATTGGTGCCGCTTTCCTTGCTGAAAATGCCAAAAAACCGGGCATTCAGGTCACGAAATCTGGCCTGCAGTATCAAGTCATTCAAGCTGGCAAAGGTAAGTCACCCAAAGCAAATTCAACAGTGAAAGTTCACTATGAAGGTCGCTTAATTGATGGTACTGTTTTTGATAGTTCAATTGCACGCAACCAACCTGCGATGTTCCAAGTGAGTCAAGTCATTCAGGGTTGGACAGAAGGTCTACAGTTGATGAAAGAAGGTGCAAAATATCGCTTCTTCATTCCTGCCAATTTGGGCTATGGTCAAATTGGTTCAGCAGACGTCATTGAGCCAAATAGCACGCTGATTTTTGATGTAGAGCTCATTGAAGTTCTCCCGAAATAACAATACTCTCTTTAGGAGCATCGACAAATCTCGGTGCTCCTCAATATTTCTTCTTTCCATTATTTTCTTTTACAATTTTTTTGATTGATTTGACTTAAAATTCACATTGATATCTTATATTTATTTCACAAAAACTCATTTCCCTTTATTTTAAGTCTTCATCAACTGCGTAGCCGCACATAAGGATTTGACCATGACCGTTAAAATTAAGACTCGCGAAATTCAATATACAGCAGCTGATGGAACTCAACTTTTTGGCTATTTTGCCGCACCAGAGTCAGACACTGCGGTCGCAGGTGTGTTAGTTGCCCCGGAATGGTGGGGACGCAATGAATATACCGAACAACGTGCGCGCGAATTGGCTGAACAAGGCTATGCTGCTTTCGCTTTGGATATGTATGGTGACAAAAAAGTCACCACTGATGCCAAACAAGCTTATGAATGGATGATGCAGACTTTTGATCATGCTGACACCATCGTGACCCGTGCGTCTGCTGCATTAAACACTTTGGCACAGCAAAAGGAAGTAAATGCAGATAAACTCGCAGCTATAGGCTTTTGCTATGGCGGAAAAGTCGTGCTGGATTTAGCTCGTTCAGGTGCTGAATTAAAAGCAGTGGTGACCTTCCATGCAACACTTGCTACAGCGACTCCTGCACAAACAGGACAAGTCCAAGCAGAGATTTTAGTGCAACATGGTGAGCTCGACTCGATGGTGAGCTTAGAAGATGTTGCGACCTTTAGAAATGAAATGGATGCTGCCCAAGTGCAGTATCAAATCAATATTTTTGAAGGCGCAAAACACGGCTTTAGCAACCCGATGGCGGATGAACGTGCCAAAGCCAACGGCGTAGATTTAGCTTATAACGCTGCTGCAGAACAGCAAAGCTTAGCGGCCATGTATGCCTTGTTAGCACGCCAGCTTAGTTCTTAAAGCGCTAAGAACCAATACCAATATTTAATTTATAAAAATGAGGAGAGCACAATGACAGAACTCAATTGTCCATATTGCAATTTTGACGAATATGACGTTATTGCAAAAAATGATTTTGGTGTTGTACTTCCTGAACCACATACACTGTCTAAAGGGCATGCTGTCATTGTCCCGCTACGTCATGTTGGTTCATTTTTTGAAATTACTGATAAAGAACGTAAAAGTTTAATGTCCTTACTTGAACAAGCGCGTAATGAATTAAATTTACGCTATCAACCCACTGGCTTTCATATTGGGTTTAATGATGGACAAGTTTTTGGCGAAGCCACTGAACATGTGCATATTCACATTATTCCACGTTATGAAAACCAAACATTGGCGCTCGATACCCGCTGGGGCTTTAAAAGCTAAACTTTAAATTTACACTCACTAAGGAGCCTCGGCTCCTTTTTTGATGGCCACTATTTTTGCATTTCCCCTGATATACAGTTTTCGTTTTGAACAAAAAGAATGACTATTGAAAGATGTATACTAGGCAGGTTTTTTCAATTTTGACTGTATTGCATGTTTAACTTTTCTGATGCCCTTCTTGACTGGTTTGATGTCCATGGTCGTCATGACTTACCGTGGCAAGTGAAGGATGACCCTTACAAAGTATGGGTTTCAGAAATTATGCTACAACAGACTCAAGTCAAAACCGTCTTACAATATTTTGATCGATTTATTCAACGGTTTCCGACTGTTGAAGATTTAGGCCATGCCTCTTGGGATGATGTGGCGCCCTATTGGGCTGGCTTAGGCTACTATGCACGGGCTCGGAACTTACACAAAGCCGCGGGTATTGTTGCACGTCAGGGACATTTTCCAAGCAATCTTGAGCAGTGGATGGAACTACCGGGCATCGGCCCGTCTACCGCGGGTGCGCTGATGTCTTTAGGTTTAAGACAATATGGCGTGATTATGGACGGCAACGTCAAGCGTGTATTGTCTCGTTTCTTTGCTATTGAAGATGATTTATCGAAACCTGTACATGAACGGGCCATGTGGCAACTGGCGACAGAGCTCTGCCCCACTGAACGCAACCACGATTATACCCAAGCGATTATGGATCTGGGTGCAACCGTTTGCACGCCGAAAAAACCGCTCTGTTTATATTGTCCCATGCAACAGCACTGCAAAGCACATGCACAAGGTTTAGAGACTGAATTACCTTATAAAAAGCCTAAAAAGCCTGTTCCAGTGAGAGAGGCTCAAGTCATGCTGATTCAATCTGCAGGAGAATGGCTGTGGATACAACGTCCGAATAGCGGTCTATGGGGCGGTCTGTGGTGTTTACCTATTTTTGATCAACCCCATGAGTTTCAATCCCACACTCAGCAACTTGGACTGAAACCTACCACCACTCAAGTGCAGATATCACATAGCTTTACCCACTTCACTTGGCTTTTAGAAGCTACTGTATTTACCGTTGCTGCCGATCAAAAAGAACATTTGGCCATTGAATGCAACGCACAGTGGTTTACACCGATACAAGCCACTGCACTCGGTATTCCAACCGCCATGAAAAAACTCATTTCTACGCTAGAACTCGAAAGCCATTCTATGCCATAGTTTTGAACTGCTCATCAATTGAATAGGGACAAATGTGACTCAAGGATTTTTTCAGCTTCGCAAAGGGTTGTTCGGCAGTATTGGTTTTATTTTGCTTTTACTCAGCGCCTGTACGTCAACTCCACCCAAACCATCAGGCAGTACATTGCCTGCTCATGAAGTGAAAAAATTACAAAACATGCGTTTATCCAATCAATTGCCTGTTCCTGTTCATCAAGTCAAACGAAGTGCGCTCAAGGATACTTGGGGCGCAGCGCGTAGCCAAGGACGAAGCCACGAAGGCATTGATATTATTGTTCCACGTGGAACAAAAGTTCTCAGTGCTACAGAAGGTTTAGTTGCTGACTTACGTAATAACAATTTGGGTGGTAAAGTGATATGGATTATGGGGCCCGCAGGTTCTTGGCATTATTATGCGCATCTTGATGGTCATAAACGTGGCTTAAATGTCGGCGACTATGTCAAAAAAGGTGATGTCATTGGCTATGTAGGTAATACTGGCAATGCTCGACATACTGCACCACATTTGCATTACGGCATTTACTTGGGTGGTAAAGGTCGCAATGCCGTTAATCCCTATCCGTATTTACGTTAATTTTAGGAAACATACATGTCAGAAGCGTTGATCAATCGTCTGGTGGAATTTGCAGAATCTGGTAATCAACAAAAAATCAGCCTCAATGGACAGTCTTATCAG
Organism: Acinetobacter sp. YH12063; assembly: GCF_013419715.1. Taxonomy (NCBI): domain Bacteria; kingdom Pseudomonadati; phylum Pseudomonadota; class Gammaproteobacteria; order Moraxellales; family Moraxellaceae; genus Acinetobacter; species Acinetobacter sp. YH12063. The sequence continues at coordinate 125,716 of NZ_VOZO01000009.1, forward strand.
GGCTGGATCATGGAGATCACTGAAGAAGCATTACTCATCAGCACCGGCTACGCAGACAAATCAGGTAAAGATGTATGGATTCAATTTGCCGATCTCGATCAAGCGGAACTGTTGTATTGGGACAATAAAAACGATCAATGGACAGTCTTTAAAATTTAAGTCGAAAAGGAGCATTCAACATGACGATACAACGCTGTGCTTGGTGCTCCGAAGATCCTTTATATATTGCCTACCACGACACTGAATGGGCTAAACCTAGCTTTGATGAGCAGCATCTCTTTGAAATGCTATGTCTTGAAGGACAACAAGCGGGGCTGTCTTGGATCACTGTGCTGAAAAAGCGGGCCTGCTATCAGCAGCATTTTTTTCAATATCCCATTGCCGAAATCGCAGCGTTGAGTGACCTACAATTACAAGAAAAATTACAAGATTCAGGTTTGATTCGCCATATCGGCAAACTCACTGCCATTCGTGATAATGCCAAAGCATGGCAACAGTTAAAAGCCCAAGGGATTCATCCTGTGGAATTTCTTTGGAATTTTGTCGAAGGACACATTGCCAATAATGATGTCGTTGAATATCGTAGCGCCCCTGCACAAACCGCTCAAAGTCAGGCCATGTCCAACGCATTAAAAAAGCATGGTTTTAAATTTGTAGGCCCAACGACTTGCTATGCTCTGATGCAAGCTATCGGCATGGTCAATGATCATGAAAATCACTGTGACTTTAAATACACGCACGAAGAATGACCTCAAAACATAAAGGATAGAATAATGAGTGACAATACAATCCACGCCTATGCAGCAATGAACAGTGGTGAAGCCCTTGTTCCCTACCAATTTGATGCAGGTGAATTACAAGCCCATCAGGTTGAAGTCAAAGTCGAGTATTGCGGTCTTTGTCACTCAGATATTTCTATTATCCAAAATGATTGGAAATCTTCGGTTTATCCTGTGGTCCCAGGACATGAAGTGATTGGAACCATTACCCAACTCGGCAGCGAAGCAAAAGGACTCAAAGTCGGACAACGTGTAGGCATTGGCTGGACAGCAGAAAGTTGTCAACACTGTGACTCGTGTATCGATGGTCGCCAAGTGCAATGTACCGGAACCAAGACAGCGACGATCGTCGGTCATGCAGGTGGCTTTGCCGACAAAGTCCGTGCGGGCTGGCAATGGGTTATTCCGCTTCCAGATGATCTCGACCCAACCAGTGCTGGCCCTCTGCTCTGCGGCGGGATTACGGTATTTGATCCCATCTTACAGCACCAAATTCAGGCCATTCACCATGTTGCCGTGATCGGCATTGGTGGTTTAGGTCATATGGCGATTAAATTGCTCAAAGCTTGGGGCTGTGAAATTACCGCATTCAGTTCAAACTTAGATAAAACCGATGAACTTAAAGCCCTGGGTGCTGACCATGTGGTGAATAGTCGTGATCTTGCCGCGATTAAAGCGCAGCGTGGTAAGTTCAATTTGATTTTAAGCACGGTCAATGTGACGTTGGATTGGCAAGCCTATCTTTCAACTTTGGCACCGAATGGAAGCGTTCACATGCTTGGCCTAGCACTTGAGCCGATGCAAATCCCCGCAGGTATGCTGATCAGTGGTGCTAAATCAGTTACAGGCTCATCAACTGGCTCTCCTGCTGCACTGCGTGAATTACTTCGATTCGCTGCACGTCAAAATATTGCTCCACAAATTGAAATGTATCCCATGTCTCAGGTGAATGAAGCGATTGAACGTTTGCATTCAGGAAACGTGCGTTATCGAATTGTGCTGAAAGCTGATTTTTAACGGCAAAAATCTAAGCCCAAAAAGCCTGCTGCATGCAGGCTTTTTTTGTATGCTTTATGGACTCATTAATCTAGATGATATTTGTGTTTCTGCATTCCTTACGCACCCAATCTGCAAGCAATAAAATGGCCTGCTGAATATCTACAGACAACTCATGCCCGGCATTTAGACGAATACAGTTGTTATAACGATTGTCCTCACCAAAAATTAAACCTGGCACAATATTGATGCCATGTTTTTGCGCATGGTAATACAGCGCCAAACTGTCTATTTGTTCAGGCATCTGCAACCACAGTGCATAACTGCCTTGAGGCCGATTTAGACGGATATCAACCCCTTGAAAAGCATCGTAAATAAACTGACGATACTGCTCGACTTGCACCATTAATTTAGGACGCAATTCAGCAAGATGTTGGCGATACGCACGACTAAAAATCAAATCGGCAAGTCCTAACTGCAAAGGCGTATTCACCGAATCATTTTGCAAAAGTAATTTCGGACGCAAATGTTGCAAATGTGGTGGAAGACAAAACCACCCCACCCGATAAGAAGGCGATAAAGATTTTGAAATCGACCCACAATAGATCACATAGCCCGCCCGATCCCAATATTTGATAGGCAATGGTCGCTTTGCATTGAAACTACACTCAGCATAAATATCATCTTCAATCACATAACATTGATATTTTTCAGCCAGTTGTGCAATTCGTTCCTTATCTTCATTACTTAAACAAAAACCCAAAGGATTTTGAAAATTTGCAGTCAATAAGCATACTTTCGCGCCTGAATCCCGCATCGCCTGCTCTAAACGATCTAAATCAAAACCTTCCGTATTGGCAGGAATTTCAACAATTTTCCGCTTTAATAAAGCCAATAATTGCAATTGCCCGTTATAGTTCGGCGTCGGGACAATGACACTCTCCCCTTCCGCACTCAGATTTTGCAACATCACTGACAAAGCAGGCATACAACCATTGCTGATGTAAATATCATCCTTAGGCATGTAAAAACCATCTTCAGCCCAATGTGCCGACAACGCTTCACGCAATTGTGGATGACCTTGCCGATTGTTATATAAAAAATCTTCTGGTTTACAATGCTTTAATGCCCTTTGGATTGAACGTCTGAGTGCTTCAACAGGAACAAAATTGGGGGACAACTGAATTGAACCCAAATGAATCAGGCGACTATTTGCAGATGCTTCATGGATCTGAATTTGCAATTCTAAATTCGAAATTTCACGTGGTCGGGAATCAAAATCAGGATGATTCGGCACGGCAATTTGCTGGGCTTTCTGTGAGGATTGTACAAAATAACCAGACTTTTCTTTGACATAAATCAGGCCTTTGGCTTCAAGTAATTCATAGCAGCGTTTCGCGGTATTTAAACTGATCTGATGCTGCTGTGAAAATTGACGTAGCGCGTAAAGACGCTGCCCTGCGGCCAATTCACCACTATAAATTTTCTGTGCCAACTGCTGCGCAAGCTGCTGATATTGAAAAGCCATCTGTACCCTTTTTTTAATCATTTTTGTATCTGTACCCATTAAGTTAACAGATTTAATCTGAATGCATCAGGTTGATATCTCAAAAATAACGATAGGGGGACAATTAAATGAATGACTTCACGCAGCTTCGAGCGGGTCTAATCATCATCGGCACACTCACGCTTATGGCGTGCCAACCCGAGCAGCACACTCAAGCTCAAAGCCAGCAAAATTTTATCTGTAAATCTTTAATTCAAGGTTTTTTGAGTGCCCAAAAACTGACGCAATATGAACTTGAACAGATCCAACCGATCACCAGCGGCGGGTTACATCAGCAGCTATATATTTATAAAGCCAAATCTGAAAACGGCATGAATATCATGCCGCAGCAAGCCAAACTTCGCTTTGCCTGTGAACAAATGACCGCGCGGCAATTTCAAATCAAGTTACATCCGCATCAATTTCCAGAACAGACCTTACTCAGCATCGAACTTCCAGAAACACAGCACATGCAGCAGTTGACTGCATTTCGCCTGCCTGAGATGCAAAGTCATTGATCGTTCATATTGAACTAAATCATTGCTAAGGCTTATTTTAAAATTTCGGGAAAGGTCGCAACAGTTTTGCTTTTACCCAACTGCACTTTCATTTTTTGTAGCATTTGATAAGGCTGTTGCTGCACAAACATATTCACGAAACTGAGCGGAATGGAGCCTTCCGGATTGGCATAGCCATAGGTCGACACTTTGACTTTTTGATTGCCTAAACGCTGGAAGGTCCAATCGCCCTCATAGTCGGTTAGACGTACATAATTGGGATTAATCGGATAACCTTTTTTAACTGCTTTATTTTGGATGCTAATGATGCCTTGTGCATCTTTACGCATTTTGCCTTGTACCACTAAATCACGGTCTTTCAAGGGAAAAGGAAAATCCAACACCATATATAAACTGAATTCACCTTTCTGGTCATCGCGGGATAAGACTTTGACACTGCCCATATAAGGGACCCAATTCACTGCATTTTCCACATCTAAAATCAGGGAAACCGCTTTTTCGATGGGCACATCAAAACTGGTTTCAGCTTTGTATTGAAAGACAGGATTTTGAGCATTTTGGTAGGTCCAAACCTTAATATTATTTTTATTAATCGTGAGTTTGGCATTATCCATAGTTTTCGCTTGTACTGCCGCAGTGAATGCGACAGCACAGGCCATAAAGATGACTTTTTTCATTCCATTGATCGTCTTATTTTAATTTTATGCTGTTGTTATAACGGATTTTAACGCGCTTTTATACGTCAATATCGTTAAAACCCAGTACATCTTTCATATCGTACTTACGTGCTTCACGACCAACTACCCATGCAGCTGCACGTACTGCACCAGAGGCAAAGTTCATACGGTTGGTCGCTTTATGGGTAATTTCAACACGTTCGCCATCCGCAATAAACATCGCAGTATGTTCACCGACAATGTCACCACCACGAATCGTTTGGAAACCAATGGTTTGACGTTCACGTGGACCCGTATGACCTTCACGGCAATACACAGCATCTTGTTTTAAGTCACGTCCTAAAGCACCGGCAATGGCTTCGCCCCACATTAGCGCTGTACCTGATGGTGCATCAACTTTATGGCGATGATGAGCTTCAATCACTTCAATATCTACAGTATCGCCAAACACTTTTGATGCCAATTCAAGAAGTTTGATTGAAACATTTACACCGACAGAATAGTTCGCTGCGTAGACCACTGGGGTTTCTGTTGCTGTTTCATCGAGATAAGCTTTTTGCTCATCATTCATACCTGTAGTACCAATGACAATCGCAACGCCTGCTTCACGGCAAAGTTTAAGATGCTGTGCCGTTGCTGCAGGTGCAGTAAAGTCGATCACGACATCACAATCTTTTAAAACTTCAGCAAGGTTACCAACAACCTTTACGCCAACCGCGCCAATCCCTGCAAGTTCACCGGCATCTGCACCGACCAAGCTACTTTCAGGACGTTCTACCGCAGCAGCCAATTGATAGCCAGCTTGCTGAACCGCCTGAATTAAGATGCGTCCCATACGACCGCCTGCGCCCAAGATACCAATACGTGGAGCTGCTGACATAACATTTTCCTAATGTTGATTCGAAATTGGTCTTACTATATCAAAACTCCATGCGCAGGCTAAGTTACAAACAAAAAAATCCTGCATTTTCCGAAGGACTTTTGCAAATCAAGCTCTTCGACAGACGCTGACTATTCCCTCACCAAGTTTGAGCATTTTCACGGTATGATAGGCGCGTTCTATTGATCTTGAATATTCATGAAAACCCTATTGTATCTTTGTGCGGCAGTCTGTATTGCACTGGCATGGCTGATTCCGATTCATTACCGACCTTGGGCCACGTATACCGGTGAGCTTTATACTTTCTTTGCCCTGTTTGCCTTAGCGGCAACGTTCTTTAAAGAAAAGCTCATGGTGGCAAAAATTTCCTTGCCCCTGTTGCTCTTAGCGCTGATTCCCTTCGTCCAATTGGCTTTTGGGCAGGTGTATTATTTTAGTATTGCCTTGCTCTGTATGCTGTTTGTGTTCAGCTTCTGGCTGTGTATCAATCTTGGTTTCAGCCTCTCGCAAGGTACGGAAAAACGCGAAAAAACCTTCCTATACCTAAGCTATACCTTTGTTGCATCTGGGGTCATGACGGGACTCATCGCAATATGTCAGTGGTTAGATTTCGACTCGTTTCTTCCTTTTGTGATGAAAATTAGTGGAACTACGCGCCCATTTGCAAACTTTGCTCAGCCAAATAACATGGCCACGTTTCTGCTCATGTCCTTGTTAGCCTGCTTATATGTTTATGAACAGCAAAAAGTTAAAACCCGCTATTTGGTCGCTTGTGCAATTCCTATTTTAATTGGGGTCGCGCTCAGCCAATCTCGCACCTCTTGGGTGGCAAGTATCTGTGTCCTAGTCTATTTGGCTTATGCACAGTACAAAGATTATATCCGTCTTCGCTGGTTTTACAGCTTGGCCTGGTTTATCGGCTTTGTGGCACTGATTGTATTGATGCCAAAATTAAGTCAAATCATGAGCCAAATGTCCGACATGAATATTCAAGAAAGTCGTGACGTAGTCAAACGTGCTGGTGGCGATATGTCTCGTTTAGCCATTTGGCAACAAATGGCGCATGCCGTAGCTGCACAGCCTTGGTTTGGCTATGGTTGGCATCAAACCAGTAGCGCTTTTGTCTCGATCTCTGACACGGTGCAAGGGCCTGTATGGATTCGTAGCTCACACAATTTTATTTTGGATTTCTTATTGTGGAATGGCGCCATTATTGGTGTGCCGTTCTTGGCCTATTTCGCTTATTGGGGCATCCAATTACAGAAGTTAGCCAAGTCTGCATTATCTGTGATTGGCCTATTGATGGTCGGTGTCTTCGTTATTCATGCCATGTTGGAGTTTCCGCAAAACTACGCATATTTCTTACTGCCTGCGGGTTTTATTATCGGGATTCTTCAAGCAGCGAAGCCACAGACGGCTACTTTGAGCCTGTCTCCGTGGTTTATCCGCATTGTTTTCGTGATTGGCGCAGTGCTGATTACGGTGATTTATCGTGATTATGCCAATGCAGCGATTCAGCTGGGTCAGGCATCAAAATATGAAAAAACACCGGAGAAAATCACCAACTATGAGCCGATCTATTTACTCACAGAATTTAGACATCGGGTAGCGATTATTCGTTTAAATCCGTACTCCATCGTTTCTGAACAAACCATTCAGGATACTGAAAAATTGGTTCGCAGCTATCCAGCGAAATACCACATCATTAAATATGCACGTTTATTGGCATTTAATGGTCGTGAGGCTGAAGCACGTCATCAGCTACAGCGTCTTAAAAATATCTATAGGCTCGACATGAGCTATGAGAGTTTATTAGCGCCTATATCACAGCCGAAACCTTAAAATGCTCAATAAAAAAGCCTGCAATTATGCAGGCTTTTTTATAGCTAAGTTCACATCACAGCGAACTCAAGCAAATCGTATCAATTAATCAAATAAACGGTCGAAGAATGATTTTTTCTTCGGAGATGATTTATTGTCATCGCCATCCATCGTGTCTTGTAACTCTTTCAACAATTCACGTTGACGAGCCGTTAAGTTCACAGGCGTTTCCACCACAATACGGCAGAGTAAGTCACCGGTCATGCTGGTACGTACAGGTTTCACACCTTTACCACGCAAACGGAACAATTTACCGGTTTGAGTCCCTTCAGGTACTTTCAAGCTCACACGACCATCGAGTGTCGGAATTTGAATTTCTTTACCCAATGCAGCATCTGCAATGCTTACAGGCACATCCATATACAGGTCAGCGCCATCACGTTGGAAGATTTCGTGTTCACGTACCACCACTTCTACATATAAGTCGCCTGCTTGGCCATCACGGATCGCCTCACCTTTGCCACTTAAACGTACGCGGTCGCCATTGTCCACACCTGCAGGAATGGTCACCTCTAAAGTTTGCTGACGGTCAGAAACCCCTGAACCATGACATTTATTACATGGGTTCTTAATGATTTTACCTTGACCACGACAGGTGCTACAGGTTTGCTGCACAGAGAAGAAGCCCTGTTGCATACGCACTTGACCTGCACCATGACAGGTTTTACAGGTTTCAACATCGTTTGGATTTTTAGATCCTTTACCATCACAGGCATCGCATGGCGCTGGTGCAGTAAAGGTAATGGTTTTTTTCACGCCCTTCACAGCTTCCTCAAGGGTAAGCTCCATGACATAGCGTAAGTCTGAACCACGGCGTGCACGTTGCTGACCACCACGGCCACCACCGCCAAATGCGCCACCGAAAATGTCGCCAAACTGACTAAAGATATCTTCTGCGCTAAATCCGCCACCGAAGCCGCCGCCGCCCATGCCGCCTTCAAACGCTTGATGTCCCATACGGTCATACATACTGCGTTTTTCGCCATCAGAAAGAATTTCATAAGCTTCGGCAGCTTCTTTGAATTTTTCTTCAGCTTCTGGGTTGTCTGGGTTACGGTCAGGGTGATACTTCATCGCCAACTTACGGTAGGCTTTTTTAATTTCATCATCACCTGCGGTTTTAGAAACGCCTAAAACCTCATAATAATCACGTTTAGCCATGTCTGGCGATGCTCCTCACGGAATTTAATTTAATACTTAACTGTGGTCTGAAATTGGGGAATCAAACCATTTTTTCAAGGGGTAGGCAGGAAAAAAATAAATCGACTTAGAAAACAGCCTTATTTTTAACGAATTTGGATAGACCTTGGATCCATGCATTTAATAAATACAAAAAGGCAATCGCAGCAAAGACCACACCAATTACCGTGCATGCAGTCACCCAAAGATAGGTGTCCCAATAATAGAAAAATAAAGGAATAAACCACAGTGCGGCAAAAATGGCCATCATGGAATAAATCACGACGGTGCGCATGACCCAAAGCGCTTGGGCTTGGAGCCAAACTTCTGCAGAATCGATTTGAGTCACTTTGCGTGCAAAGCCGTAGGCAAATACACCACTAATCAGGGTAAATAAAGCGAAAAACATGAAGACATAAGAAATCGCAACATAACGGCGATACTTAGCTAAACTCTCTGCTGTCATCTGTGATTCAACCCCGTACACCACAATATGCCGCGCTGCACTTGTGGTTGTTTTACTTTTTAAAAATGTCTTTGTAGATCAGGTGCTACTATAGAGAAAAATTCAATATTTCGCACCCAATATTATGGCACTTTTAAGGATTCTGCTGAGTTTTTTTCACTTTAAACCACTGTGCATATAACGCAGGTAAAAAGAACAAGGTCAGCAGGGTCGCCACGATCAATCCACCCATAATCGCCACGGCCATTGGACCGAAGAAAATACTGCGAGAAAGTGGAATCATCGCCAATACAGCGGCCAATGCAGTCAGCACAATTGGACGGCAACGACGTACCGTCGCATTGATAATCGCATCCCAAGCCGACTCCCCAGACTGAATATCTTGTTCAATCTGATCAATCAAAATCAGCGAATTGCGCATAATCATTCCTGACAGTGCAATCGTGCCGAGCATTGCCACAAAACCAAAGGGTTTATTGAACAATAACAGGAATAACACCACGCCAATAATGCCCAAAGGTGCAGTTAAAAATACGATCATCGCCCGTGACATGCTGCGTAATTGAATCATCAATAAAGTCATGACAACTGCGAGGAATAGTGGCATGCCCGCATTTACAGAAGTTTGACCACGTGCTGACTCTTCCACAGTACCGCCTACTTCGAGGAGATAACCATTCGGCATTTCTGCACGTAAATGATCAAATGAATCTTTTAACTCACCCACCACCGTTGCAGGTTGCAATTTACTGCGAATATCCGCACGCACAGTAATGGTCGGTAAACGGTTACGATGCCAAATCAGCCCTTCTTCAAAGCTATACTCAATTTTCGCAATCTGCGCCAATGGTACTGAACCACCATTGCTGGTCGGTACAGCCAAACTGCTGAGAGAACCGACATCCAATCGCTCCGCTTGATCACCACGCATCCGAATTTCAATCAGCTCTCGTTTCTCACGATACTGATTAATCACCGCGCCACTGATTGAACTATTCAGGAAATTGGACAGATCTAGACTGGAAACCCCCATTTGACGTGCGCGATCTTGGTCAATGTCCAGTTTAATGACTTTGCTTGGCTCACCCCAATCCAAATGCACATTGGTGGTGTTCGGGTTTTCACTGACTTTTGCAGACACCCGTTGTGCCCACTCACGCACCAAGCTCAGATCTTCACCTGACACGCGGAACTGCAATGGATAACCCACAGGTGGGCCATTTTCTAAAAGTGAAACGCGAGTACGTACTTCAGGTAAGAGCTTACGGATTTCTTCTGCTAATGACTGGCGGATTTCATTGCGATCATCTAAAGATGAAGCCAATACCACAAACTGAGCAAAACTGGCTTGGGGTAACTGCTGATCTAGAGGTAAATAAAACCGCGGCGAACCTGTCCCCACATAAGCCACAAAATTATCAATGCCCTGTTTTTTTGACAAGAACGCTTCGACTTTTTTTACGGCCGCTTCTGTGGCCTTCAGTGAGGCGCCTTCCTCAAGCTTTAAATCCACTAAAATTTCAGCACGGTTTGACGGTGGGAAGAACTGCTGTGGTACGGTTTTAAACATTAAAATCGATAACACAAAAATGCCAACCGTCGCGGCAATCACCGTCTTGCGATAGGTCACACAAGTGTCGACCCAACCACGGAAACGTTGATAAAACGGAGACTGATAAGGATCATGATGTTCACCGGCATGATGCACCATCGGCTGAGGTTCAGGTTGTTTGCGCAAACGTGCCCACAGGCGCTGATACCACGGGGCTTTTTGTACCAAATCTTTGTTGAAATCGGGCAGTAATTTATCCCCCAAATAGGGAACAAACAGCACTGCTGCAAACCATGACACCACCAATGCAATAGTGACCACTTGGAAAATCGAGCGAGTATATTCCCCAGTACTCGATGCTGCTGTGGCAATCGGCAAAAAGCCTGCCGCAGTAATTAGCGTGCCTGTCAGCATTGGAAATGCGGTGGTGCGCCATGCATGTCCGGCGGCTTGTAATCGGCTATAGCCCTGCTCCATTTTAATCGCCATCATTTCGACGGCAATAATCGCATCATCCACCAATAAACCGAGTGCGAGAATCAATGCCCCCAAAGAAATCTTGTGCAACCCGACATCAAACATCTGCATACCAGCAAAAGTCATGGCCAAGACCAATGGAATGGAAAATGCCACAACTAATCCTGTACGGAAACCCAAGGAGAAGAAGCTCACCAACAGGACGATAATCACCGCCTCAGCGAGAACTTTCATAAACTCATTGACGCTGCGCTTCACGGCTACAGGCTGATCCGACACTTTTTTCAGTTCCATGCCCAAGGGCAAGGTTTTTTGCAAGCGGGCAAATTCTGTTTCAAGGTTTTTACCTAAAGCCAAAATGTCGCCACCTTTACGCATCGACACGGCAATGCCTAAACTATTTTCACCCATAAAACGCATACGCGGCTGCGGTGGATCACTAAAGCCCCGATGTACATCTGCTACATCACCCAATTGAATGGTTCGACCATTCACCAATAAAGGCATCTGACGCAGTTCATCAATGTTTTGTAAATTGCCGCTGACACGCACTTGAATCCGGTCTGAATTGGTTTCAAAAAATCCGGCACTGGCAACTGTGTTTTGCTGCTGCAAGGCTTGTTGAATCGCCGTCACGGGTATGCCCATTTGCGTGGCTTTGGTGTTGGAAATTTCAATCCAAACTTTTTGATCTTGTAGACCAATCAAATCCACTTTCGCAACGTCTTTGACCCGTTGCAATTGCAGTTGTAAGCGGTCGGCATATTCCTTCATGGTGGCATAGTCGAAGTCTTTGCCGGTCAAGACATAAATGTTGCCAAAAGTATCGCCAAACTCATCATTAAAAAATGGTCCCTGCACGCCAGAAGGCAATTGATGTTTAATGTCGTTGACCTTTTTACGTACCGTATACCAAACATCCGGAACTTGCTGTGAACGTAGGCTGTCTTTAGCGACAAATGTCACCATGGATTCACCCGGCCGTGAATAGGCCATAATCCGTTCATATTGCCCGGTGGTCATCAGTTCCTTTTCAATACGATCCGTTACCTGCATTGAGACTTCTTTGGCTGTTGCTCCAGGCCAATAAGTTTGGATGACCATGACTTTAAAAGTAAATGGTGGGTCTTCACTCTGCGACAATTTGGAATACGACACGATGCCAATAATGCCCAGTAAAATCATAAAATAGAGGATTAAGCCTTTATTTTTCAGTGCCCACTCTGACAGGTTAAAATTCATGATTTCGCGCCTCCAGAAATTTGGACAGCACGATTTTCACGGTCAACTGGATTAATTTTTTGTTTTTCACGCAGTAGATGCACACCGCCGACCACCACATAATCATTTGGATTGAGACCACTCAATACGGGTACGGTTTCACGGCCATATTCACCCAAAGTCACCGGAACTTTACGCACAGTATGATCGGCATTCACCACCATCACATAGGCCTGCTGACCACTGGCAGACACACTCGAAAGCGGAACTTGAATGACGTTGTGCTGTGCTTTATTTAAAAAGACTCTAGCACTTTGCCCCAATTGAATTGCGCTATTGCCTTCACGCAATGCCACTTTGACACTATATGTACGTGACTGATCTGCGGCAGGGCTAATTTCACGCACATACGCAGCAAATTTTTCCTGCGGTTTAGACCATAAAATGACCCATGCATCCTGCCCGACTTTAATATCGGTTACAGCTTGTTCCGGCACCCCAATCACCACCTCTCGTTCACCAGCAATCGCCAACTGATAGGCGGGCTGACCAGCTGAAATCACTTGGCCAATTTCAATATTACGCTCAGTAATCACACCATTTTTATTGGCAATCAATTGGTTATAGCCGGTTTGATTACGACTGACATCATAGTTAGATTGTGCTTGTTTTAAATTGGACTGCGCAGCTTTGTACTGATTATCGACTGCATCATACTGTGAGCGACTCACGGCATTGACTGGTAGCAATTGCTTGAAGCGCTTTAATTCATCTTCAGCAATTTGCGCTGCGGAACGTGCGCTTTCAAGCTGTGCTTGTGCTGCATTCAGTTGTAATTGTGCATCTTTGACATCCAGTTTTGCCAAGACCTGCCCTACTCGGACTTGATCACCAACATCGACATAACGTTCGGTAATTTGTCCGCTGACACGAAAAGCCAATGCCGTTTGCTGACGGGCTTGCACATCACCTGCATAACTTTTTTGTTCAAAATGGCTTGCACTCGGCTGAGTCACCATCACAAATGGAACTTCCTGTTCAGTTTGGGCTTTATCCTTGCTGCATCCCCATAAGGTCACACTGCAAACGATGATCATGCTGACAACTGTGGTCTTAATCGTACTCATGAAGTTCGCTCTTAATAAAAAGTCTTTTTTAGGGCAGAATATTATTCAATTAGTTTGGTTATTTTTTAATTAATAAACCATGCGGTACATTAATTAGATTATTTATCCGAAATCAATGACCTTTTCGCCTTTTTTGGAATTTTTTCAGCAAATGAACGTCGGCCGCCCGAAAGACTTAGAAAAACGACAACGCATTTTAGAGTCGGCAAAGCAGCTATTTTTAGAAATGGGCTATCACGGCTCCAGTATGAATCAAATTGCGCAACATGCAGGGGTCACCAAACTCACGGTGTATAACCACTTTCAAGACAAAGCGACTTTATTTACCTGCGCCATTGAAGACACATGCGAGCACATCTTAAGTACCCGTCCACGTGAACTCACAGCTGACAGCAATTTTATTGTGGTGTTAAACGAAGTCTGCGAACTCGCCCTGAACATCGTCAATTTGCCAGAAGCCATTAAGCTCGATTTGTTGCTTTTAGAATTAGCTGCTGAACATAGCCCTTTGGTCGAGCAATTTTATCGTGCTTCACATTTGAAAATGCGACAGGTTTGGGAAAATTTCTTTCAAGATGCAGCGGCTTTAAATTTCATTCAGCAGGATCATCCTGCCCGACAAACTGAACTGATTGTGTCGCTACTGATGGGACTACGCCATCAAGAAGTCTTATTGGGCATGCGCCCAGTACCTGAAGCAGCAGAGCGGCAGGCCATTATTCACTCTGCCATCGACATCTTTATGCTGAAATATCAACTCGGCACGCAAAACTAAGCATTTTCTGAAATATTTCAACGCTAAACTGAAACAAATGGCATAGCTATTGCTCATTTAGCTAGAAAAGTCATCCGACTTTTGTCTGTACCCCCTTTTGCCACGGCACTTTCGGGGTATAGTCGAGACAGGAATACGCGGAGAAATAACAAATGATTCAACAAATTGATGCTCCATTACGTGAAGACGTGCGCTTACTGGGCAATTTATTGGGTGAAACCCTAAAGCAGCATGCAGGACAAGATTTGTTTAATCAGGTAGAGCAAATTCGTGCTTTGTCTAAAGGCGCGCGCGATGGACAAGTTGAAGCCGAAAAACAGTTAGAACAATTATTTTTAAATTTAAAAGATGAAGAAATTCTGCCACTGACCCGTGCATTTACGCACTTTCTCAACTTTGCCAATATTGCCGAACAATACAATGTGGTGCGCAGCCGTCGCCAAAGTGAGTTTGATGAGCAAGCGCCCTCACCGAATCCACTGGATCATTTATTTGAAAAATTTAAAAGCAATAACATCAGTGCGGAACAACTGTTCCAACAAATTTGTGAATTAAAAATTGAACTGGTCCTGACTGCACATCCAACTGAAGTCAGCCGCCGTACCTTGATCCAAAAATATGATGGGATTAATGATTGCCTGTTTAAAATGGATCAGCAAAAACTTACGCCACGCGAACGCAAAGCCGTACTGGATGATTTAAAACAACTGATTTGCTCGGCATGGCAAACCGACGAAATTCGTCAACACCGTCCGACGCCTGTCGACGAAGCTAAATGGGGCTTCACGACCATTGAACAGACCTTGTGGAATGCTGTACCCAAATTCATGCGTGAATTGGATGGCATGGTTCAAGATCATTGTGGCAAGACCTTGCCTTTAAATGTTGCCCCTGTGCGCTTTGCATCATGGATGGGCGGTGACCGTGATGGTAACCCAAACGTCACCCATAACATTACTCAAGAAGTGCTTTGGCTTTCACGTTGGAAAGCTGCCGACCTGTATTTACGCGATATCGAAGACCTACGTTGGGAACTTTCGATTCAAGAATGCAGTAAAGAACTCAGTGATGCTTTGGGCCATTTCCACCCTGAACCGTATCGTGAATATCTACGTGATGCGCGGGAACGCCTCAAAGCCACTCGTCACTGGTTGGCACTAAAACTCCGTGGTGAAGATGCTGACGATAGCCAAGTCATTAAAAGCCGCCATGAGTTGCTTGATCCACTGTTGGTTTGCTATCGCTCTCTGATTGACAGCGGTTTACCTGAAATTGCCAATGGTCAGTTACTCGACTTTATTCATCGAGTGAATTGCTTCGGTATCGAATTACTCAAACTCGATATTCGTCAGGAGTCGACTCGTCATCGCCAAGCGATTTCTGCCATTACTGAATATTTAGGTTTAGGCAATTTTGAAACATGGACGGAGCAAGCCCGTCAAAACTTCTTGATTCAGGAACTGCAAAGCAAACGTCCACTGCTACCGAAGTTTTTAAATGAGCCAAAACAAAGCCTGATTGAACATCCAGATGTACAAGAAGTCTTTGCGACCATGCGCACTTTGGCAGAACAGCCACCTGAAAGTTTAGGGGCTTATATTATTTCCATGGCCGAACATCCAAGTGATGTCTTGGCCGTATTGTTACTGCAAAAAGAAGCCGGCATCAAACAAGCGCTACGTGTCGTGCCACTGTTTGAAACCTTAAAAGATTTGGATGGTGCAGCCCGTACCATGAATACCCTATTTAATATGCATTGGTATAAGCAGCATATTCAGGGTAAACACGAGGTGATGATTGGCTATTCAGACTCAGCCAAAGATGCGGGCTTTATGTCGGCAAACTGGGCGCAGTATCGTGCACAGGAAGAATTAACCGCAGTTGCGAAAAAACATGATGTACAACTGACATTATTCCATGGCCGTGGCGGTTCAATCAGCCGTGGTGGTGCGCCGACACAGCAAGCGCTGTTTTCACAGCCACCAGGCTCGATTTCAGGTGCAATCCGTGTCACAGAACAAGGGGAAATGATTCGCTTCAAGTTTGGATTAGAAGGCATTGCCTTACAAAACCTAGAAATTTACACCGCAGCGACCTTAGAAGCGACCTTATTGCCACCGCCTGAACCGAAACAGGAATGGCGTCAGCTCATGCACAGCATGACGGATCTGTCGGTACAGGTGTATCGTCAAACCGTGCGTGAAAATCCGCATTTTGTAAAATACCTACGGACTGTGACACCCGAACTGGAGCTACAAATGTTACCGCTCGGATCACGCCCAGCCAAACGTAAAGTCAGCGGTGGAATTGAGTCATTGCGTGCGATTCCGTGGGTATTCGCATGGACGCAAATTCGTTTAATGCTACCTGCTTGGCTGGGTACAGGTGCTGCGATTAATCAGGTGATTGATCAGGGTCAAAAAGCAACCTTAGAAGAAATGCTACAACAGTGGCCTTATTTCCAAACGTTAATTGATATGTTGGAAATGGTCTTGTCTAAGGCTGATGGCCATGTGGCACTATATTATGAGTCTCATCTGACAGATGACGCAGACCTCAAACAGTTGGGCGAAGAGTTACGTCAGCGTTTACGTGATGCGGTACAAACGCTATTAGCACTCAAAGGTGAATCGAAATTACTTAGCAGTAACGATGTGCTCGACCAATCCATGAAGGTGCGTAAGCCTTATTTATTGCCGCTACATTTACTACAAGCCGAACTGATGAAACGCCGCCGTGCATACCTTGCCGAGCGTCAAGCTGAAAATACCCCAGTCGACCATGCGTTGATGGTCAGCATCGCGGGTATTGCGGCAGGTTTGCGTAACACTGGCTAAATCTTCCAAGTTTTCAAAAAGCACACAGAACCGTGTGCTTTTTTTTTGACCAGTCATATTGGTTTTAATTTATTTTGGAATATATAAAATAAGAAAAATTTATGAAGTATTGACTCTTATCCTATTGGATTAATTGCATGATTTAATGCCTTTTTTACACCCTTAAAACTTTTACCATTTGGTAAATTTACATGTAAAGTCATGTAATTAGTTTGAACAAAATATTTTTAAAAGAGATTAAATCTTCTAAAAAACAAGAGTATGATGTGCACAATTTATCTATTGAGTGCTCATTTTATGTCCA
Organism: Acinetobacter sp. YH12063; assembly: GCF_013419715.1. Classification (NCBI taxonomy): domain Bacteria; kingdom Pseudomonadati; phylum Pseudomonadota; class Gammaproteobacteria; order Moraxellales; family Moraxellaceae; genus Acinetobacter; species Acinetobacter sp. YH12063. The sequence goes on from NZ_VOZO01000009.1 coordinate 142,931, forward strand.
ATTGGTTTCCCAAATGGCGCCCGTACGAAGGCAATATTGATGCACGTCCTGTAGGTACAAATGAGTACCTACCTCCGGTGCAAAGTGTTGTATTGGGGATACAACATGCCTTTGCAATGTTTGGTGCAACGGTCCTTGCGCCATTTTTGATGGGCTTTGATGCCAACCTTGCGATTTTAATGTCGGGGATCTGTACCATCCTGTTCTTCTTTATGACAGGTGGTCGTGTACCAAGTTATTTAGGCTCTAGTTTTGCCTTTATTGGTGTGGTGATCGCGGCAACCGGTTATGCAGCATCAGGTACTGGCGCGCCAAATGCCAATATCGCGATGGCAGCAGGCGGGATCATGGCCTGCGGTATCTTATATGCCATTTTTGGTTTTATCGTGATGGCAACGGGTACACGTTGGATTGAAAAACTCATGCCGCCTGTCGTTACAGGTGCAGTGGTGATGATTATTGGTCTGAACCTTGCCCCAGTGACCATTAAAGGGGTTGCCGGTAATAACTTTAATATGTGGATGGCATTAGTCACTGTACTGTGTATGGGTTCGATTGCTGTGTTCACCAAAGGTTTATTACAACGTCTATTACTCTTAGTTGGCCTTCTACTCGCTTACTTGGTGTATTACATCATTTCCAATGTCATGGGTCATGGCACACCAATCAACTTCGTTCCAGTACAAGAAGCCGCTTGGTTTGGTGTTCCTCAATTCCATTCGCCTGTTTTTGATTTCAATGCCATGCTGATCATTGCACCGATTGCGTTGATTTTGGTGGCTGAAAACTTAGGTCACATTAAAGCTGTGGGCGCGATGACAGGTGAAAATCTCGATCCGCACATTGGTAAAGCTTTTGTTGCTGATGGTGTTGCAACCACGCTTTCAGGCGGTGTCGGCGGCCCAGGTATGACCACTTATGGTGAAAACATTGGTGTGATGGCAGTGACTCGCGTTTACTCAACCATCGTCTTTGTCTTTGCAGGTGTCTTTGCCATTTTCCTTGGTCTTTCACCAAAATTTGGCGCGATTATTCATACCATTCCACAAGCGATTTTGACCGGTGCCTCTATTGTAGTGTTCGGTTTGATTACCATTGCCGGTGCTAAAATCTGGATTGAAAACAAAGTTGATTTCTCTAAAAACAAGAACCTGATGGTGGCTGCAGTGACCATTATTTTAGGTACGGGTGACTTTGCATTACAATTCGGTAACTTCAATCTAGGTGGTATTGGTACCGCAACCTTTGCAGCCTTGATTTTGAACTGGTTCTTTAGCTTAGGCGATAAATCAGAATAAGCCTCCAAAGCATTAAAAAAAAGAATACAATATTCATTTGAAAAGCGGCCGAAAGGTCGCTTTTTTTTATAGCTACACTTTCGGTAAGATAAGGCATTAGCCAAGGAATACACCCTATGCGACTGGATTTGTTCGACCTTCAATTGGTGCTGCACATTGTAGACAGCGGCAGTCTGACCAAAGGCGCTGCTCGTTCTGCCATCTCGCTACAAGCAGCCAGTGAACGGATTAAAAAACTCGAACAGCAATACCGCACCGCCCTGTTCACTCGCCAAGCCAAAGGGGTCAAACTGACTCTTGCCGGTCAAACCTTGGTTGAACATGCACAGCGCATCTTAGGTGAGGGGCAACAATTAGAACACGCGATGCTGCCCTTTGCCCATGGGTTAAGTTCCAATATGACCTTATGGTGTAATTCATCTGCACAAAGTGAATATTTACCGGTCTTGTTACCACGTTATTTGCTTGAAAATCCCAACACACAAATTGAGCTGCATGAAGCCGAGTCTAAAGACATCATTGCAGCGATTGAACAAGGCAATGCACAACTAGGTCTAATTTCGGGTTTCTTTAAATCCGAAAAGTTACAAACACTTGAGTTTGCAAATGATCCTTTGGTACTGATTTGTCCTATAACTCATGAATTGGCCTCGATATCTAGCGTCAAACCCGCAGAGATTTTAAATTATTCCTTTGTCGGTTTGATGCAATATCATTCCTTGCAACAATCGATCGAGGCTCAAGCCAAATTATTCGGCTGTGAAATTCAGTATCGGCTACGTTTGCCGAACTTTGCCGCGATCGCGCAAGTGGTGGCGAATGGTGTGGGCATTGCCATCATACCAAAACGTGCGGCCCAACGATTACTCAGTTTGTATGCCTTTGCACAAGTTGAGCTCAGCGGTGACTGGGCCAATCGAAAATTGCTCCTCACCGCACGTAATTTTGATGATTTACCCTTAAATTATCAGCATTTTAGTCAGTTTTTACTGTCACAAAAATCTACTTTAGATGGCCAAGTCTAGGCTTTAAATCACGCCAAACTGGTGCAGCATCATATAGCCACCGAGGGCAATCAACCCGATAAAAAACACCTTACGGAATTTTTGTTCTGGAATGCGGTAACGGATTTTTTTCCCTGCCCACATACCAATGAGCGCAGGAATCAGTGCCATGGCTGACATGGCATAATCAATCGGAAGATCTTCCACAGGATTTTGCTGTAAGAACACTGCCAAACAAATGGTTGATGTGGTAAAGGCCAAACCGAGTGACTGTACAAGATCATCGCGTTTGAGCTGCAAACCTTGCAAATATGGTACTACCGGGATCACCACCACACCTGTGGCTACAGTCAGCGCTCCACCGAGATAACCGATCATTGGAGATAGCCATTTTTCATGTGGTGCAAAGTTCGGCAAGCTTTTCGCACAAAGCCCATACAGTCCGTATAGTGCCAACATGCCCCCCAGTAAAGCTTCACTTTTAAATTCACCATGTCCTAACGTTGGAAAAATACTCCAAATTGAACCGACGATAATCCCAAGTAACAAGGGCCAAAAGCGTTGAATTAGTCGCAACACCTGCCCTTCGGCAAATAGTTGCCAAAAGTTGGTCACCATAGATGGAATGATCAATAACGTGGCTGCCTGAAATGGACTGATCACCATGGTGAGGAAGCCCATCGATACCGCTGGCAGGCCTAACCCAATCGTGCCTTTAATCAGACCTGCGATTGCAAAAACTGTGATGACGAACCAAATCATGGCGAAACTCGCTGAAGAATTGGTTCTATGCTATGCAATTCAGGCGCTTTGAAAAATCAGTGTTTTTGGAATAGAGCCTCAATAAAAAGTTGAGGCTAGGTTATAGCGTCTAAAGCAGATAGCGTAGATGGGCTAAACAAACTCTTTTGATTTCGAATAAGTTATAAGCGTATTGGTGGAATAGTGATATAAAAACCGTTCCAATATGCTGTTTACTAGAACGGTTTTTAATAAAATATTGATACTTATAGAAAAATTTCAAGAATTTCGTATAACGTGTATTATGTTAATTTTAGGAAAGCTTAATAAATCCGTGTTTAAAAATTAAACTAGAAAGATTTTGTATTACTATCAATTTAGAATTCCTCTCTTATAAATCTTATTTAATGACGCTATCTTTTTGTATTGATGAAGCTATTTTATCAATGGTAGTACGAACACGTATTGGTAAGAAATTTGATCTTTTCCATACAATTTGAATAGGATAGTTAGTACTTGAATAGTTAGTAAGTAGGTGTATTAATTGACCACTTTGTATATATTCTTGAATCAACCAGGAAGGTAACCAACCAATTCCTCCGTGCATTAGTACATAATCTAATATGCTTTTTATGTCATCCATTTGAACTTTATTTTTTGGCAAATATTTCATAGTTTTATGATGAGAACTTTGAAATATCCACTTTTCAAGCTGCCCATTTTTCAAATATCCAATAGTCTGATGGTTATCTAAATCTTTGATGCTCTCAGGAACCTGGTATCTTTTTAAATATTCAGGTGTGGCACAGAGCCACATTGCATGCTCAGAAATCTTTTTAACCATTAATTGACTATTATCTTCTAAATTACCAATTCTTATCACTAGGTCATAATTATCTTCAATTAAATCAATATAACGATCATTAAAAGAAAGAACCATATTCAAATTTTGATGTTCATCTGCTAAGTCTCTTAATATCGGAACTATGAACTTTTGTCCAAATAATACAGGCATAGAGATACGTATCATTCCCTGAATATTTTGATTATTACTTTCAAATAATGAACCGTACCGGGTTTGTCGGAGACTTTTTTATTTAAGTTAGGCCACCTGACCTAACGGGTTAATCTTATCATAGTACATTGCTTCAAACTCAAAAGGCGATACATAACCCAGTGCACTGTGTACA
>NZ_VOZO01000010.1:0-129686 GCF_013419715.1 Acinetobacter sp. YH12063
CCTTCCCGAACTCAGAAGTGAAACCTCTTAGCGCTGATGGTAGTGTGGGGTTACCCATGTGAGAGTAAGTCATCGCCAGCTCATTATTCGAAACACCCCCTGATACGTCAGGGGGTGTTTTTTTATGCGTGAGGGAAAGGGGAAAGGAAAAAGATAGAGGGGGATACGGAAATTAAGCGTTGGATATCCAACGCTATAAGTTTACATAGAACGATAAAATTATCTTAACTGACGTCGTGCATGCTTTAATGCTGTTCTTAACCCTTCTTCTAAAGTTGGATGATAGAAAGGTTTATCCAAAATTTCATGTATGCTTAGTTCTTCTGAAATCATCCAAGCTAGTAAATGTGCTAAATGTTCAGCTTCTGCACAGAATAGCTCAGCTCCTAATAGTGTATGGTTAATTGTATCCACATATACTTCGGCAGCCCCTTTATTTTTAGCAGCAACAATCGCACGACCTTGTTTTTCGTAAGAAACGAAACCAATGACGAATTCTGTGTTTTTATCTTGTAGTTGCTTATAGCTTTGACCAATAGTTGCCATTTGTGGTGTAGAAAATAAGATGCCTAAAGGGGTTAGCGTCTTGATGGATTTAATTTGTGGAAAGTTTAAACAGTTTTGTACTGTAAATTTACCTTCATGAGCTGCTTCGTGTTGGATAGGGGTATTGGTATGTGCATCACCGACAATAAAAATAGGATAATCAGCTAGTTGCTTTGTATGCGGATTGATCGGTAAATTTTTAATATCTTTAAATTCTGCACTTATACGTTCTAAACCTAAGGTATTTAATAATGTACGTCTGCCAGTTGCAGCTAAAACATAGTTAACTTGTAGCGACTTTTGTACGTTTTCTTCAGTATAGGTTAAATGAACTAGATCGCCTTCAAGAGAGTAATGTTCAGGTAAAATTTCAAACTTTAGCTTTAATTCTTTACTTAACTCTTCCTGTGCGAGCTTTTGCAATATAGGGCTACTCAGTGAGCCAATTTTTCGACTACGTGCAAAAACAGTGGTGTTTACATTAAGCCGTGTTAAAGCCTGAGCTAATTCCAAAGCGATGACGCCACTTCCAATAACTGCGACTGATTTAGGGAGTTGTTCTAATTCAAATATCTGATCTGATGTAATTAATTTATCGCCTAATATTTGTTTTTGTTCAGCATCTATAGCAGGAGTTGTACCTACAGCAAGGATAAATGACTTGGCTTTAAATGTTTGGTTGTTTACTTGAATGGTATTTGAATCAATAAATTCAGCTTTACCTGAAATTTTATGTTGGCTTGGCCAACTTTCAACATCTTTTAACGTGGCTCTTGTAAAACGATCACGTAAGGTTTGAACATGTTGCATGACGCTAGAGGTATCAATTTCACTTTTGACATCTAGTCCTAAATTATCTGCATGTCTTATTTCGTACATACGGTTGGCAGTAGAGATAAGTATTTTACTTGGCATACAACCAACGCGTGCACAGGTAGTATCCCAAGGCCCATCATTAATGATAAGAAGATTTTGTGTTTTTTTAATTGCTTCTTTATAGGCTGAAATGCCTGCTGTTCCTGAACCGATAATGATGATGTCGTACATTTGGATATGCTTCATTTCATGAGTTTAGATCTAATATATAAAAAACCCTCAGTATAGAGGGTTTAATTGCATTTTTTTACACTTAAAATTTAATACCAGAAGGTAATGTTAAACTTGTACTTACAGTTCCTGCATTATTAGTAGATGAACCTTTGAATGTTATTCCATTAATAGCATGTTCAAAACTAAGACTACCACTTGTAGCTTGTTTAAATTTCAAAATATTCGTCCCTGTTAATTTAATGCTTCCAGTAAATGTCTGGCTATTTAAACTAGAGGCTTCATTCTCAACTCGAGTCCCATCGATTGTTGTGATGCTAGGTAAAATTAGTTCTTGTTCACCTGAAGCTTTCACACGATAACTTGCTGAACTTGTGGTACCTGGTGTTGAGTTTAATACGAATGAAATTGGTTCTGCAAAAGGAATATTTGGGTTATCGTTAATTAATACATTAAATCCTGATCCAGATTGAATATTGTATAAATCTCCATCGAGAGAAGAGAGATCTTTGTAAATACTGATAGCACCTGTTGTTACTTCACGTTCAATATCATCACCAGTTTCTGGATCCGTAACTACTGCTGTTGTTGTAATTTTATAGTCGCTTGTATTGCCATTTATTAAAACAAACCTTTTTTGTTGAGTTTGTTGTATTCCCCAAGACTGTTGAAATGGATAAGCAAATGCACCAGTAATTGTTACATCATGGAAATTTTTATCTCCATTTTCATTTTCAAATACGTAAATGCGAGTATTGGATTCATATTCTTCTAAGTTTGGTGTCACTTCATCATGTTGTAATTTGATGTTTTTTAGATCATTAGCTGTAATATCGAAATCCCAGTTGTCATAACCCGGTAAGATATTTTTAATATCTTCGCCAATAAAAACATAACATGCTCTATAGTCAGTTTTACTTAAATAGAAACATTTATCTCTGTAGTGATAAGTATTTTTATATGAGTTTAAGTTTATTTTTCTAATATCTAAACTTAATTGTAATGGGCCTTGTGCAAATGTATCCATTGAATGATCAATATAGCCTTTTGCTGTTGATGCATCGTTAGGATCATAATTACCGAATAAATATTGCCCTTCACGTTTTAAAATTTCTAACTGTGCTTTTGCTGTTTCAGCTGGGGTTGTTGTACCACCATTGTTATTGTTTTGATTAGAAGAATCTGTTCCTTCGTTATTAAAATATCCATCACTACCGCCACCACCACAAGCAGTAAGTATCGTTGCTAAAGTAAGTACAAGTGTCCCTTGAACGAATTTCATGAAGTACCCCAAAATAGTTATTTATGTATAGAAAAAGTTATATTGCGTAAAGATACCACACATAAAAAATGGCGCAAATAGCGCCATCTTTATATTCGTCATTTTATAGTGCAGTCCCGACACTTACACCAACGGTTGGACGTACATTCATAGAATTACACCCTGTTAGCAACAACGTTGTAAATAAAACAGTGAGCACGAATTTAGTCATTGAGCAAACCTTGAGCCTGAGCTTGATTAAAAAGAGCTGTCGAACGTGAACCACTACGACAAATCATCAAAATGGGTTTAGGAAGCTCATTATAATATTTGGCAAATTCTTTCACGTCTGTTTGAGAAATTTTACCGCTTTGCACAGGTTGATACACAACACTCACATGAGACTTTTCAGCAATGCCTCGTAACTGTAAAACAGTCACTTCATTGCCCGCCTCATTATCTGGTCGGTTCACAATTACAGATTTAAATTTAAGTTGTTTGAGTAAACTTGAAAACTTATCTGTGGTCATTTGTCCAGAGACACTTAAATTTGCATTTAAGGGCTGACTGTTATTATCAGCAAATGTGGGTGCCGAAAAGATGCATGTTGCGATCAATAAAGCTTTTTGAATGAAAGCCTTAGTCATCCAAAAGATCCATCTGTTTTGCTAGTTGATATAGGTTATTTGAACGGTTACCTGTACGGCAGAACATTAGAACTGGCTTTGGCAATTCATTAAAATGATTAGCAAAGTTACGGACATCTAGCTCAGAAATTTGACCCGCAACAACAGGTTGATGAACATAGTCTAAACCAGCGCTACGTGCTGCTTCTTCAATTTGAGCACTGGTTGGTTGCTCAGGACCACCTTCCATGTCAGGGCGGTTATTGATAATCGATTTAAAGCCTTTTTCAACCACTTGCGCTACATGTTCTGGGCCGATTTGACCTGCAAAACCAACATTTTCGCTCATTGAGTCACTCCATAATTTAATTCGTAGAATTATGTTTTATGATAGCATTAAGCACAAACTTGAGCAGAATGTTCTTAAATTTTTATAAGCGATTACAACCATAAAATAACGCAATGGAGCGCGTATGCACGCCTATACAGTCGAACCACTGTATGTCAAAAGCGGACAAGATGTTATAGCTGCTGACTTTTATCGTCCAAAATCTGTTGAAAAACCTGCAGTCATTCTCATGGCACATGGTTTAGCGGCATTACGCCAATTTAAATTAGTGCAATATGCCAAGCGCTTTGTACAAGCGGGTTATGCTGTCGTGTTGTTTGATTATCGCTATTGGGGTGGCAGTACAGGGCGTCCGAGAGAGTTGGTGAATCTTAAAGCTCAACTTGAAGATTGGCGGACCATGATCGATCATTTACAGCAGCGTAAATCGATTGATTCGAGACGCATTGTATTATGGGGAACATCGCTGAGTGGTGGCTATGTACTTAGTTTGGCGGCAGAGCTTAAAAATATTAAAGCGCTGATGGTACAAGTTCCATTTGTCGATGGCGCTGAAAGTGCAAAGTTGTATCCCTTACAGCAATTACCCAAAGCGTTAAAATTATCGAGTCAGGACTATATGGGGTCTAAAGTTGGGATGAGTCCAACGACTTTACCTGTAGTTCATCCACATCGATTGTGTTTTTTACAGTCTGAAGATAGTTATGCCGGCTATTTATCGATTGTCAATCCTGATTTTTATTGGAGTGGCGAAATTCCAGCTCGGGCCTTTTTTAAGTTAATCCGTTATCGTCCAATTTTGGATGTCCGGAAAATTAGCATACCTGTACTTTTTATTGCGGCAAAAGAAGATAGTTTGATTCCCATCGAATCAAGCCGAGAAACTGCGACCAATATTGCACCGTATGTGCAATATTATGAGTGGGAAATGCAACATTTTGATATTTATCATGGGCAATGGTTTGAAAAAGCCATGGCAACCCAATTAGAATTTTTACATCAACATGTTGGAGTCAGCTAAATGATCGTTGTGTGTCCTGAATGTGGTGCAAAAAACCGTGTGCCTGAAGAAAAACTCGAAGTTGGACCTGCATGTGGTCAATGTCACCAAGCATTGATTCCATTGGCGCCCATCGAGTTGAATGAAAAGAACTTTGCAAATTTTATTAGCAATAGTGATTTACCTGTGCTGATTGATTTATGGGCTGAATGGTGTGGACCATGTAAGATGATGGCGCCACACTTTGCACAAGTTGCAAAATCAAATCCGAAGGTGGTTTTTGCCAAAATTGATACCGAAGCAAACCCTCGATTGAGCGGTGCATTTAATGTTCGTAGTATTCCTACACTGGTTTTGATGAATAAAACCAACGAAATTGCTAGAATAAGTGGTGCAATGCGTGCTGGTGAGTTACAACAATGGCTCAACCAGCAGTTAAATCTACCTCAATAAATGTCAGCGCCAGGAGCTAAAGTGTCAGAAACTCATGTAAAACCTGAAGGAACGCTTTCCCTACAAACCATCGCGATGCCTGCAGACACCAACTGGAGTGGTGATGTTTTCGGTGGTTGGATCGTGTCACAAATGGACTTGGCCGGTGCAATTCACGCAGAGCGTTTCAGTCAAGGACGCTGTGCAACGATTTCAATTAACCAAATGACCTTCCTCGTTCCAGTGAAAGTCGGGGATGTCATCAGTGTATATACCAAAATTTTAAAAGTAGGTAATACCTCTATCCAAATGCAGATTGAAGTTTGGGATAGCCATGACAGCTCACGTGATCCAATTCGCGTAACCGAAGGTGTGTTTACATTTGTCGCTGTGGATGTGAAAGGTGCTAAGCGTCAAATTCCTGCGGATGCAAAAGCTAAATTTGCTGCTGATCAAGCTTAATTAAAGTTAGACGCAAAAAAAAGCCGCTCAATCGAGTGGCTTTTTTATGAATAGTGACTGAGAAATTAGAACATCGTGTTTGAGTTGGCACTGGTTTCAGGAATGCTTTGTTGTACATCCCAATGTTCGACGATCTTGCCATTTTCAACACGGAAGATATCGATAATGGCTTCTCCACGGTCTTGATTATTTTGCGTAGAGTGCACATGTAAATAGACCAAATCACCTTCGGCAGCGGCACGTTTGATCTAGTTTTTTGCATCAGGATTTTGTTTAAAATACTCGGTAAAATAATCAACAAAAGGCGCTTTGCCATCAGGTACATGCGGATTATGTTGAATATATTGATTGCCAATATATCGGTCAGCATACGTCTTAACCTGATGTTTAAGAAAGACACCTTCATAAAAATCAATCACGATTTTCTTATTTTCCGCTGCTTGGCTGGTTTTAATATTGCTATCAGCCGCTTGATTTGGAGTCGTTGGCGTAGCAGGAATATTACTTTGACATGCAGTTAAAAAACCGCCATGCCGATGAATGAAAGGGGAATGATTTTTTTCATAAAGTGCTCAATATATTTGTGTCGTGCAAGCATATTGAGCGGAATTAGGGCGTATAAATAGTAAAAAACAGTCTTGATTTTGCTGAAATTTGGTAAAGTTTATACTTACCTAAAAGTAAGTTTTATTTACATTTATTTATTTTTCAGAGCGGATTTTGCCACCCAAGCCCAAAGCATTTCGCATTGAATAGGTGCTTCACCAGATTCATCGGTGACTAAGACCTGTACTAAGGTTTCACCTTTTTCTGTGCTTTGCATTTGTCGTTGCTGTTCGGGTGTAAGCGTTGCGATGGCTTTCATCCCACCTTGGGTTGGACGTTTAAAATCAACTTTGAAACTTTTAATCAGGACAATGGCGCTATCAGGGACGTTCATTGCTGTGACAAAACCTGTGGCTGTTTCTGCGATCAGCGCCATGGCACAGGCATGTACTTGCCCGATATGGTTTTGCATCGCCTTATGATTGGCGATGCTCACCTCAACACGCTCAGGGCTGACATGTTGATATTGGATTTTAGCTGTTCCAACCATGGGCACGACACGACCAAAAGCTCGACTGAGCAAACGACTCTGAAGACCTTTCGGTAATTTAGATGATGCGTTTACGATTTTATGTAGGCGGTTTGGTCGTGTCATGTCGTCCTCTATGGCAAATGTAATGCCTTAGTCTTTAAAGTTATTAAATTGAAGCGGCACACCAAACTGTTGCTCTTTTAAGAACGCCATCACTTGTTGCAAAGTGTCACGTTTCTTGTCAGTCACACGAATTTTGTCGCCTTGAATAGAAGATTGCACTTTAATGCCGCTTTCTTTAATGGCTTTATTGATTTTTTTTGCAGTATCAGAGTCAAGACCATCTTTCAGTTTGATCACTTGAATGACATTTTTACCAGAAGCGGTCATTTTTTGTGGATCGAGTGCTTGAATGTCAACTTTACGTTTGAAGAAATGATTTTCGAGCATGGTATACACTTGCTCACATTGGAAATCGCTTTCTGTTGAGATTTTGATTTCCTTATTTTTCTCATTTAACTCAATTGAAACGTCTTGACCACGGAAGTCAAAACGCGTCGCAATTTCTTTTTGCGTGTTTTGAACTGCATGATTTACTTCAAAAACTTCTAATTCCGAAACAATATCAAAAGAAGGCATAGATTAGACCTTTACAAAGGGAAAGAATATCTGAGATGCTAGGGATGTTTTCTTCATTTGCCAAGTGTTGTTTACATCAAAAGGAGTGTGCAATGATCCGTAAACAAGAAATTACAACATTTGAGTTCCCAGAAGACTCGATTATCTGGGATGTTCGCGATGCAAGTGCTTATGCTGAAGCACATGTGAAAGGTGCGGTTAACCGACCGATCAACGCATTGTCATCAGATGCACTGACTCAGGTGTCAACGGATCAACCCATTTACATTTTATGTGGTGGCGGAAGTAAAGCTCCACGTGCAGCAGAGTTACTAGAGGGTTTTGACAGCTCACGTGAATATGTAATCTTAATGGGCGGCACGCGTGCTGCTCGTGATGCCGGTCTTCCTTTGGAACAAGGGAAATGAGATCGAATCAAAAAAAGCGCCGAAAGGCGCTTTTTTATTGCAGGTTATTTTTTTGAGGTGGAGATGACGGCATCTGACCTTGAAAATAAGGCTTCTTGGTTTTTTGTTTCGCTTTAGCGCGTCGTATAAAACGTGCTGCATGAATCCTATCTAGTAGCTGTGTTGGAATAGGGCAGGCTTCTTTTAAGACCAGCGCGGCAATGATTTCACTACAGAGCGGGGCATACAGGAAACCTTTAGAACCGAGTCCACTACAGCTATAAATTTGCTGATCTTCATGGACTGCACCAATTACAGGGAAAAAGTCTTTTGTCTGTGCGCGAATTGCGGCACGTCCTTGCCATTGCTCAATCGGTGCTAAGGTTTTGGCAAAGTCGGGGAACACACTGTGGATAAGTTCATAGTTATGCACATGATCTTCTGTGAGAACGTCGGTGTCATCACGGCCGGGATAAAATGACGCGCCCATAATCATCTGTTCGGCATCCAGTTGCATGCAATAGCCTCCATAACTATAGGCGGTATGCATATCCATCTGTTGAGCGGGATTGTTCAACCAACTGACTTGTCCACGAATGGCACGCAGCTCTGGATAATCTGTTTGTAGCTGCATGCTCTCACGTGCCGCACAGAGAATGACATGCTCGGCAGATGGAAGCTGCTGATCCTGTGTAAATAGCGCAACGCCATTTTGTTGTTGCTCAATGCGTTGAATATCTGCTTGTAACAACTCAATGTGTGGATGCGCCAAGATTTGGTCACGAAGCTGATGTGGACTGACGGCACCTGCTTGTTTGAGGAGCAGGGTTGGAAATGCTGAAGCTAATTGATTTGGCGTGCCTTCTTCAGCAGCTAACACCTCTGAAGGATAAGCTTGAGCTAAATCAAGATGCTCTGCTTTATTTTTTAAAATAGATTGGTGAATCTGTAAGGGACGAAATGCCTTGAAGTTTTGATAATGCTTGAGCGCATATAACCAACTCAGGGTCATCAAATGTTCAGCACTTTGTTCAATTGAACTGAGTTTAGGGTTGAGTAGGGCAAGAGGATTACCCGACCCACCGCTGAGTGGTGCTGATTTCTCGTAAATACGCACTTGATGCCCACGTTGAGCAAATGCCCAAGCACAGCTTAAACCAGCTATGCCAGCGCCAATAATCGCGATTTGACGGGGCTTATGACCTAGAGTGATTTCAGAATTTTTTTTTTCGTCTAAAGTGGGTATGTCAGCAACTACGGATTGATCATCTGATCTTTCAGGTGCGAGCCAAAAAGCTTTGAGCATTTCACGCTTATGAGCAAAGCCACGAGGTCGTGTAATGGTAATACCATGCTCACGTAAGCCGCGTTTCAGTACACCTGCCACACTAAATGAGGAGAAGGTCGTCCCAATGTCTGATAGACGCACGATATTTTTGAGTACGTTTTCTTCCCACATGTCAGGATTACAGGCGGGTGCAAAACCGTCCAAGAACCATGCATTGACCGTAGCAGTTTTTGCCATGACCGGAAAAACGTCGTGTGCATCGCCTAACCAAAGATCAATCGAAAAACGCTCTTCTGGAAAATTGAGTCGATGACATCCCGCAATGGGTTCAGGATATTGCGCAATCAGTTGCTGTGCCAAAGGCTGTAATTCAGGCCATGCATTTAATGCACGAATGAGGTCTGCTTTAGATAAAGGAAATTTTTCTACAGAAATAGCATGTAGATGGCTGTGATTATCTGGACGAACCTGTTGCCATAATTGCCACAGGGCCAAAATATTTAAGCCTGTACCAAAACCTGTTTCACCGACACTGAAATATTCAAAATCAGTCAGTGCCGCAAGGCGAGTGTCGAGGTCATTCCCTTTTAAAAACACATGACGTGTTTCGAGTAGGCCATTATCCTTCGAAAAATACACATCACCAAACTGTTTAGACACTGGAATATCAATGCCATCGATCATTTGCCAATCGAGATCGGCAGTCTGAATTGCACTTGACAAAACTCAAGCAACCTTTAAATTGAAGTAGAAAAACGAATTACCATTGACGACGACGTTTGGTATAGACGTAACTGGCCAACAAGAAACCTAAAATCACGCCAACACCCAGTGTGGTCCCGCCATATAAAAACATCTGCGCGCTACGTTCACTTTGTAGCACTTGTACTTGTACGCCCAAGCTATCATTTTTAAGTTGTAATTCTTGGTTTTGCGCCAAGGCTTCAAGGTTAGCTTTTTCTAACTGTTGTAAGCGTACAGATTGGTCTTTGACCATCGCTTTGACTTTGGCATCTTGCAGCGCTTTATTTTTTGCCAATTGCTCAATGGTCAATGGATTTGCATCTTGAGGTTGACCATTAGGATTGACGGTTGCCGCCACTTTAATGATGCCCGGTTTATTGGCAGGAATGGTATGCGGCACAGGATTGGGAGGAGGTGTTGCAGTCGTTGCTTGAGCAGCAGGGGCTACAGCAGGTGCAGGAGCCGGTTCTTCAGCCCATGCAGTTGAACAAATTAAAGATAAGCCCAGTAAACTAGAAACAACGACGCGCATGAACCTTATCCTTTAGGAAATGCTTTGTTAAATGGTTTGACATCAATTTGGCCATAAACCCCTTCTTTGAGGAAAGGTTCATCTGCCAACCATTGGTCTAGGGCTTCACGACTATCAAAATCGACAATGATCGTACTGCCATAAAAACCAGCTTGCGGGTTTGCCGGATCTTTAGGCATCGCACCTGCAACAATCAGACGACCTTCATCATCAAGTTTTTGTAGACGTTCAAGATGTTGAGGACGAACTGCAAGGCGCTTTTCCACTGTACCTTCATTATCTGTACAGCTTACGACGAATAATGGCATGACTTTTCCTGATTTTTGACCAAATGGATTATTCTGAGGTCTTAAAGTATTTACGTAATACAATAAACTGAATAATGATAAAGGAAAACATCACGATCATGTCACCAAAAGCAGTGAATTCACCCCAATATTTTCCGTCAGCAAACAAATAAGCGAAAAAGGTGTGTAAACATGACATCACCACGAACATTGCAGCCCATGCATAGTTCAATCGTTTCCAACCGACAGCGGTTAAATTTAAGACTGGACCAAATAAACGTTCGATGAGTGGTTTCTTATCTTTACTAAATAGTGGAGAAAGTAAAAACGCGCCAGCAAATACCAAGTTCAGTAAAACGGCTTTTAAACGAATATAAAAATCATCGCTTAGCATCAGGGTAATACCACCAAAAATCACGGTCATGAACAACACAATCCATTGTTGTTTATCTAGACGGAATTTTTGCATGACAAACAATGCACCATAAACCACAAGCATGGAAATGATGAGACCTGATGTTGCCACAAGAATGTTATTGTTATCGACACCCCCAGCAGAACCAATCAATTGTAATAATGGGTGCTGCGTATCTTTTGGATCTACAGTTTTATATAAATAAAAGAAAATAATGAGTGGCACAAAGTCTAAAAGTGCTTTCATGTTAGAGTATCTAAATCTGATCAAATAAATGACATAGTATAGAGATGCAAGGCGTAGATTTACATACACACAGTAATATTTCTGATGGTACTTTGTCACCAGAGGCTTTGGTGCAGGCCGCAAGTGCTATTGGAATTCATACGCTGGCTTTGACTGATCACGATACGATGGACGGATTGTTGGCAGCAGAGCAGGTCGCGCATGAATTAAAGCTGCAATTAATCTCTGGCGTGGAGATTTCCAGCCAGTGGTCGAGATCTGCGACCAAAAAAAGTTATGGTGTGCATATCGTCGCTTTAAATATGCAAAATCCTGCGCCCTTACGAGCCTTATTAATGGATCAAAAGCGTATTCGAGCGGAACGTGCTCGGCAGATTTGTGACTTATTGATACCGTTAATTGGTCAAGATATTTATAGCGATGTGATTGCTAAAGTCGACCATATACCAGATCGGGTGACACGCACGCATATTGCCAAAACTTTGGTGGAAAAGGGGGTAGTTTCACGTCCACAACAAGCTTTTGATAAATATATTAAAGAAGGCAAAAAAGCCTTTGTAAAATTTGAAGGTCCGAGTCTTGCTGAAACCATTGAGGTGATTCATGCCAGTGGTGGCTTTGCAGTGTTGGCGCATCCGACGCGTTATGATTTATCTGCGACCAATATTCGTTATTTGATCGAAATCTTTGCAGAAGCGGGCGGCGATGCGGTGGAATTACCACCGGCAATTGAGCCATTATCGACTCGTCAAATGGTAGATCGTATGATTGCTGCCTTTAACTTAAAAGTTTCTGTTGGCAGTGATTTTCATGGCGACAATATGCCATGGATTAAACTCGGCAATATCCCTCGAGTGAAAGAAGGGCAAGTTGGAATTTGGGAGAGCTTTGCTTAAAGCCGTTCTCTAAGATTTTCCTTACTTAGAGATGTTAGGCACATAAAAGTAATTTTGAATTTTTTTAAAATCATTTTGAGTCGATTCGACGGAGTCTTACTTCTAGGGATTGAATAAAGGGATTAGCCGTCGGCTAGAGGTACTCTTACGAAACATTGTTTCTCATTCGGCAAAATGAGAAGCGTACTTCGTAAGGAAACCATCTTGCGGAGCAGTGCTCCTCACCGCAAAACTCGATCATTACCTTCAAATTATTCACAGTATTGCAAAAACATTTTTGATTAGAAGTAGTCCTGACTCAAACACTTGCGGATGACCTTGCCGCGTATCGTTCTTTTATTTAAATCAAATTACGCTTCTGATCTTGCTGCGTACATCAATTGCTTACATATCTTCGAGGTATAAAAAAAAGTGTACGGCAAGGTTATGTAAGCGAGGGTTTAGACGCATGGACCAATTAAAGTAAATTATGATCTTTGGCTTGAATCGGTGGTGGAGTGGGTTTGCCTAAAGTTCCAAGTAGTTCAATTTCAATGGTTCGTACCATCGAGTCCAATGGAAGGTCATTACTCTGTGTGCCGAAGGGCTCCTCAATCTCTGAACTCAGCGCATCTAAGCCTAAAAAGGTATAGGCCAAAATCCCCACCAAAAGTGGGGTCGCAAGACCTAAAGTAGAACCCAAGCTAAAGGGCAAGACAAAACAGAAAAAATAAACAGTTCGATTCAGCAAGACCGAATAAGCAAACGGTAATGGCGTGGTGGCAATACGGTCACAGCCGGTTTGTACGGTACTGAGCTCCATCACATGCTGATTCATCTGGGTATAAATAATATCTGAAATTTCACCATCTTTAAGCGCTTGCATCAGCTCCCATTGAATCAAACTCAACGTGTACTGCGGTGCATTGGCTTGTTGGTATAGTTGGGTGATGGCATTCGCGCTCATGCCGCTGGTTTCAACCAGTTCAGTGGGATTGGCAGTTTGATGGCGGAGTCGGTCACGTAAAACGTTGGCAAAGACGATTACATGTTGAATCACACGTTCACGACGGCCTTGACTGAGTAAACGGCAGTCACGGTCAAAATGGCGTGCATTGGCAATCAAAATGCCCCATAAACGCCGAGCTTCCCACCAACGGTCATAGCAGGCTGAGTTTTTAAAGCCCAAGAAAATCGACAGCACAACACCGATCAGGGTAAAGCCGACCAAAGGAAATTCGGTAAAATGGAAGATATCGACATAGGATAAGCCGCCCACAATGGCAGACAGCAACATAACGATCCCGAGCGGCGGTAAAACCTTAGGTAAAATCGTTCCTCGCCAAGAAAATAGCAGTTTAAAAATACTCGGTTGGTCACGGACGATCATGTTCGAATGATAATTTCTAGTTTTAAAAAATTATGATGATCTTCGGGTTTGCTCAAGCACTTGTCAATAACTGTTTCATGCAGATGAGTGTGCTTGGAGCAAGCCATGTTCAGCAAAGGAAAAACTCCCTTCTGTTGAGATAATACAATGATCGATCAGTCGAATTTCCACCAGCTGACAAGCCTGCTGAATGAGTCGAGTCAATTCAAGATCGGCAGCAGAAGGTTCTGCACGACCGAAAGGATGATTATGTGCAATGACAATACTGCTGGCATGTTCAGAAATGACATAACGCAGCAGTTGATTGATGGAAATTTCACAGGTATTGAGGCTGCCATAAAAAAGTTTTTTAAAGTTTATTTTTCTTAAATGCGCATCTAGACAGAGCACGCCAAAGACTTCTTGACGTTCCGATAAAAATTCAAAGCGAAGAAAGTTTTGCAATTGTTCAGAATGTTGCAAGTGTAAGGCTTCATTTTGAAAATGTTGACTCACATAGCGTTTACCGAGTTCTTTTACCGCCATGAGCTGCGCATATTTACTGTTTCCAATGCCATGAAACTGGCGTAAATCCTCAAGTGAAGCATCCATCAGCGCTTGCAACTGACCAAAATGTTGGATCAGGAGTCGTGCGAGTTCGACAGCAGAGTGCTGCTGGGAACCAGAGCGTAGGAAAATAGCCAGTAGTTCAGCATCGGATAAACTTTGTGCGCCTTGATGAATCAGGCGCTCACGTGGGCGCTCTTGTTCAGGCCAATTTTTAATTGAATTATTCATTATTCTTAGACTTTTTTATTATCAGTCAATCGGCTTTTTCACAGCAGATTGTTGGGTCAGTGCATATTTAATGCTATTGTGAGCGCCACTGCAACAGATAGGTAGCCTGTTCGTGAGCTTTGATTTAAGTGTAATGCCCACAAAAAATATTCTTTTAGGTGTCACTGGTGGTATCGCAGCCTATAAAAGTGCCATTCTTGTCCGTCGGTTAAAAGATGCCGGATTTGATGTGCGCGTGGTGATGACTCAAGGTGCGCAAGCCTTTGTGACCCCGCTAACGTTTCAGGCGCTTTCAGGCAACCCTGTGCATACCGAATTACTCAATCCCGAAGCAGAAGCGGGCATGGGGCATATTGAATTGGCACGTTGGGCTGATTTGGTATTGGTTGCTCCTGCAAGTTGTGACACGCTGGCAAAATTTGCGGCGGGTTTAGCAGATGACCTTCTTTCTACACTTTATCTTGCGACTAAAGCACCCGTCTGGGTTGCCCCTGCGATGAATCAGCAAATGTGGGCAGCCAAAGCGACACAGCGTAATTTAAATACACTGGTTGAAGATGGCGTACATGTGATCATGCCCGATGCCGGTTCTCAAGCCTGTGGAGATGTGGGCTTAGGACGTATGCCTGAGCCTGAAGATTTGGCGGATCAAGTAACGGCCTATTTTCATCAAGCACAGCGAGCCATTGCTGAAAAATTTGGCATGCTTGCAGGCAAACATGTGGCGATTACAGCTGGTCCTACACGTGAGTCGATAGATCCTGTACGTTATATTTCCAACCACAGCACAGGTAAAATGGGTTTCGCACTGGCAGCGGCTTGTTATGCAGCTGGGGCTAAAGTAACGCTGATCGCAGGACCCGTCAGTTTAGATACACCAAATGGTGTACGACGGATTAATGTGCAGTCTGCAATTAAAATGTTAGAGACCAGTCTGCAAATGTTAGATGAAAGCTGTGATATTTTTATTGCAACAGCAGCCGTTGCGGATTATCGCGTGGCAGAAGTTGCAGAGCATAAAATCAAAAAAGCTGGTGATGAACTCAATGTGGCATTAATTAAAAACCCAGATATCGTTGCAACGATTGCGCAGCAGTCAAAACGTCCATTTATGGTGGGATTTGCTGCCGAGACACGCAATGTCGAGGAGTATGCCGCAGGCAAACTTGTGGCGAAAAAACTCGATATGATTGCGTGCAATGATGTCTCACGTAAAGACATTGGTTTTGCTTCTGATGAAAATGCCATGACCGTGTTCTTCGCCGATCAATATCAAATGGAAAAGCGTGATTTAGAGAAAGCGTCAAAACAAGAAATTGCACAGCAATTGGTGGAAGCCATACATGATGCGCTACATCATGAGCCTGAAACGGACGATGAATAATTTCAGTTGATGCCTTAAAAATCCCCGCAATGTTCGGGGATTTTTTTATGGCGCATTTAAGATGTTTTATTTCAGGATTTATATTGAATAAATCACAATAGGATCGATTTCATATTGAAAATATGAAGGCTAGGAAACCACTACCAAAATGGTCATTTTCAACAAAAATATGTCAGCAAAAGACCAAAGCTGTCAGTGTTTTAAAACAGCAAAAATGCAATTTAAGTGATTGATATCAAAATTAAATATAAAATTGAGAAATCTTGATAATTTGGCTTGTACTGTGTGTTTTATTGGCTATTATGAAGCAAACAATGAGGAATGTTTGGATCGCAATCTGTGAACGGTCTGACTTTTTCATCAAGAATAAATGCATCATGGGGGATGCAATATGTTTCGATGGCTCACCATTTTTTTACTGTTGAGTTTGGCTGGTTGTAGCTATTTTGTCTCGACAGATGAATTATCTCGGCAGATTGAGCAGCAGATGCAACACGAGTTTGATCAGAATCCAGATTATCGGCAGTACCATTTACGGATTCAAAATATAAAAGTATTAGAGCGTAAGGGATTAAGCTTTAAGGCTCAGGCGACGTTGCAATACGATGGTCAGCCTTATACTGTTTTGGTCGATATTTATAAAGACCTGCAAGGCTATGCATGGAAAATAGATGAAGAACAATTTGCCTTCATTGACGAAGCTGAAATTGCAAAGTATCAGGCGCAGTTAGATCAAGAGTTGAATCATTTGGTTGAGGAATTGGAACAACCAACCGAGGAGGTTGAACCTGTTACATCGGCGCCTGAGAGCTATGTGGGTTTACGTGAGGAAGAAGATCCATCCGATTATCAATGGACCGATGATGATGAGCCTTTTCCCAAAGGGAACATTACGATCAATAGTCATTGAGCGATGATTGTGATTGCTTTGATGATTTTGCTGAGTTGTGACGATGTTGCCAAACACGTATTTTGTGAGGCGTGAAAATAAAAAAGCCCGCAAAATAGCGGGCTTTTACTTTTATAGGATTAATCTTCTAAAACGACTTTAGGATGATCACGTAAATAGTCTTCTGTACGTTGCATTGCATCTTTAATATTTTGGATGGCATTTTCCACATCTGCAAAGGTTTTGGCATTGCCACCACTTAAAGCCTGACGCCATTTTCGAGCACCTGGTAGATTTTGGAATAAACCTAAAATATGACGGGTAATGATAGAAAGCGGCGCACCTTCTTCCATGCGTTTAGCAATATACGGTAGCATCTGATCGATAATATCGAAACGGTTGGGTAATTCGAGATCCCAAAGCTGACCGATCTCAGCCAATAAATACGGGTTGTGATAAGCCTCACGGCCAATCATCACGCCATCAACATGTTGTAAATGTTGCTGCGTTTCAGCAAAGGTTTTCACCCCGCCATTAATTTCGATCAATAAATTTGGACGTTCTTGTTTCAGACGATAAACATCTTCATAACGTAAAGGTGGCACATCACGGTTTTCTTTTGGCGACAACCCTTGCAGCAGGGCAATACGCGCATGCACGATAAAATTGTCACAGCCAGTCTTTGCCACGGTATCGACAAAATGTAGCATTTCTTCATAAGACTGCATGTCATCAATCCCGATGCGGTGTTTCACGGTCACTGGAATATCAACAGCATTTCGCATTTCAGCAATACATTCAGCCACCAAATCAGGCTCTGCCATCAAGCATGCACCAATTTTATTGTTCTGAACGCGGTCACTCGGACAGCCGACATTGAGGTTTACTTCATCATAGCCCCAGTCCTGTGCCATCTTGGTACAGGTCGCTAAATCTTTGGGATTTGAACCACCAAGCTGTAACACAATCGGGTGTTCTTCGTTGTTATAGTCCAAATGACGATTCGCACCGCCAAATAATATCGCACCTGTGGTGACCATCTCGGTGTAGAGAATCACATTAGGGTTAAACAAGCGTGCAAAGAAACGATAGTCACGAGTCGTCCAATCCATCATTGGCGCAACACTAATTCGTGGTTGAAGTTTATTTTCAATGGGTTGGAGATCAGTCATTAAAAAAACACGCCTTAAAAGAACAAGATGGAAGAACGAAATGGAAAATGGTGAAGAAATACCAAAAGCTGTCTGAAATACGATGAAAAAAACCGCATTTCAAGACGCGCGCAATATTAGCATAAATTGTGGTTTGGGGCATGGTCTTGCTAGCGTGACATATTCAAGGTCAGGCTAGAAAAAGTCGGAAGTGTGGCTTAAGTAATTTAAATTTTTATGTGATTAATCTATAATTTTATAAACTTTATTGTATGGTTTCTCAGCAGATTTAACTGCCTGCCTTTATGTCTTTATTTTCCCAATATCTATTGCAACGCCAGTTTTGTATCTCGTTTGAATATCTAACGACGCAAAAAACGCATCTGGTCCCAACGACATTTGCAGGCTTTCCTGTGTGCATGACATTGGCTGACCGAGTACAAAGTGACACGGATATTGCTCCTTTAGAAGCAATGCAAGACTACCCTCAAAGCATTGAAAAAATTCTGCATTATTCGGGGAAAGGTCGAGATATCTCAGATTTTCAAACTTTTCTGAAAGATGCTCAGCAGCACGGGGTAGAGAATTTACTTTTGCTCAGTGGTGATAAACTCAAGCAGCATCAGGATGGGGCAAATGATCCGACTCTACGGAGCCGTTATTTAGAGTCGGTCAATCAAGTCATGGCAGCCAAAGACTATGGCGGGTTTTATTTAGGGGTAGCATTTAATCCTTTTAAATATGCAGAAGCAGAAAAGGATGCGCAGTATTTTAAACTGAATAAAAAAATTCAAGCTGGCGCTGACTATGTGATTACACAGTTGGGCTTTGACATGGATGTGTTGAGCAGTTACCAACGCTATATGCAGCAATATTATCCACGTGTGCCTGTACTGGCTTGTGTCATGCCGCTGACATTTGCCCGTGCCCGCTTTATGGCCAAGCAAAAAGTCGCAGGCATCGTGCTTTCAGCAGATGTATTAAATTTTTTGCAACAAGAACAGCAAACTGACGCCATACAAGCTGAACAAAATGTCTATGCACGCTGCGCTTTACAAATTTTAATGTGTCAGCATTTGGGCTATGCAGGGGTTCATTTATCAGCTTGCCATAAAGTGGAAGAGCAAGAGAAGTTGCAAAAAGCAATTTTGCAATTTGCCACATTAACGTTTGAACAGTGTTTAGCAAAATGGAAAATGCTTTGGCGCTCTAGTGTAGATGTGAACTTCCACCCGACGGGCGCAAATAACCATAAAGCTCCAGTTGAACAAGTTTTGAAATATAAAAGTATGCATGTCATGCATGAGTTATTTTTTAGTTCAAAACTGGCCAAAGGGGTGGGATCTTATATTTTTGCGGCCAAATTATGGCAAAAACCGAAAGCTGATGCAGCCTTGCTGAAAACAGAATTTATCAGTAAACATGGCATCGTGGGCTGTGAAAGTTGCGGACAATGTCGTTTAGGTGAAACCTTGTATATTTGCCCAGAAACCTGCCCCAAAGGATTAGCCAATGGACCCTGTGGTGGCTCCAACCTTGACCGCTGTGAGTTTGAAGACCGTGAGTGTATACACTCGGTCAAAGCGCGGTTGGCGAAAGCCGTGGGTCAAGAAAAAATGCTGAAGCAAGAGCTCATCCCTACCGTTGCAATTGAAACTCGCCACAGTAGCTCTTGGAAAAACTGGTTTGTTCCACCGAATTCGTCACCAACAGAACAATAATTCACTTAAAGCATTATTCAGTCTAAAACCTTCATAAAGGTGATTCTTTCAAGCGCTAATCATTCTAAAAATCAGACGAATAGTCGTATAAAAAAATGAAAAAGATGAAAGAAACAATTAAGATCAACAGCAGATGAAAATCAAAAATTAAAAATAGAAATGTGAAGAATTTGGGGAATACCACATGATGAAAGAAGACCTGCTTAGGAATAGCGTTGGTTTTCACATTGTCAGGCACAACAGGCTGTTCAGTTGTCATGGCAAGCAAGCAGCCAAACAAGAAAAATATTGAAATGATTCAACAAGGGCTATCTCGTAACTTGGTGATTGCTGAATTTGGCGCACCGATCACCTCTGAATATAAAAATGGCAAACGCTATGAAATTTATACCTTTACCCAAGGTTATTCGACTGCCAGTAAAGTGGGGCGTGCGTTTTGGCATGGTGCGGCAGATGTGGCGACTGTGGGTTTATGGGAGCTTTTCGGAACACCTGCCGAATCCGTTTTTAATGGAAAGAAAATGTCTTATGAATTGATTTTTGATGAAAATGGTCTTTTAGAACGTTATACCTATCTCACACAAGATGAGACCAAATAGTTGAATACAGAGATATTTTGATTGCATGCCGGTAAACAATTGCGCTAAGTTAAAATGGTAGAAAAATAAACGAATTATCCATTGGAATTTAGCAGGCATGATGCTACTTGAAGAAATATTTAAAAGTAAAAAGTCGGAACATACCGACCAATTTAATTTACGCATTCATCGAGGTTTAAGTTGGCTGAAAAAGTCAATTGATCTTCAAGATGATCTCGATTTGCAATTTATAAGTTTGTGGGTGTCCTTCAACGCAATATATGCGCAAGACTTACAGATTGCGCAGGACAAGCAAAGCTTAAGGCAGTTTTTATATGTGATCTGCCAAAAGGATGCAGAGCATAAAATCTATAATATTTTATGGGAGCGTTTTAGTCAGCCGATACGGTTGTTTTTGGATAATCCCTATGTTTATCAGGGATTTTGGGATTATCAAAATCAAAAAATTAGCCATGATGCATGCAAAGAGGGCTTGGCGCATGAAAAACAAAAAGTACTGCACGCGCTTAAAGAAAAAGATTCCGTTGATATTTTAATGGTGCTGTTCAATCGCATGTATACGCTACGCAATCAAATGGTTCATGGCGGCGCGACCTATAAAAGTTCGGTCAATCGGAAACAGCTTCAAGACGGCTGCACAATACTGTTGGCACTCTTACCGGTGTTTATGGTGATTCTTTTAGAAAATGCAGAAACCTTGGATTTAGGCAAACCCTTTTATCCTGTGGTGCAGGTCAGTTAATTTTCAAAAACTAAAGCCATAGTAATGTGGCTTTATTGCGGTGATGAATACTTCTCATTGTGGATATTTTAGTTGCCGCGCAGTATAGAGTTGATCGATCAATACAAAAAATCCAGCAGCAATGACTAAAGCAATCCCTGTCATGCAGGTGGTGGTCCAGCCGCCATGATGCCATGCAAATACGCCCAAAGCTGAACCACATGCACCACCGACAAAATAAAAAGTCATGTAAATTGAATTGATTCGAGAGCGTGCAATCGGGTTGAGTTGGAAAATAATATTTTGATTACAGCTATGTACCATTGCCAAACCGAGGTTGATTAGACCATAGCCCAAAATATAAAAGGCGAGGGAGCTTCCACCCATATACAGCAGTCCCCAACTGAGGGCTAAGATGCTACAACCGAGCCAGGTTAATTTTCGGTTGAAACCCAAATCCGCCCAACGCCCAATCCATTGTGTTGATAGGGCACCAAACACACCAACTAACGTTACAACACCGACCCAAACATCTGCCAAATGAAAAGGTGGCTCAGTCAGTAACATGGCAATGGTGGAAAACAGCATACTCATCGCAGCAAAGACACAGCCCCCAATCAGAGATCGGAAAATTAACCGTGGCTCATGTTTGAGTAATGCGCCCATGGATTGGAAAACTTGGCTGTAGGGCATCCGTGTGATGCTGACCACAGGCAGACGCTTTTTAAGTAAGACGGCTAATACCAACATCAAGAGCGCACTGAGGATGTAAATCGATTTCCAATGAAACAGATAGGACAATAAGCCAGAGAGACTGGTCGATAACAGAATGCCGACCAATAACCCACTCATTAAAAAGCCAACAACTGCCCCAATTTTTTCAGGTCGAATCACAACCGTGACCAAAGGGATGAGGACCTGAGCAGCCACTGAAAATAGCCCGGTGATAATGGTTCCTGCCCAAAGCATGTATAGATTGGTCGAAAAAGCACAGAGGGCTAAACCCACAGTCGCACCAAGCATAAGCAGAGGAATAAATTTGGCTTTATTTACAATATCGCCAATCGGCACAATAAACAGTAGACCCAAAGCGTAAGAGATCTGCGCGAAAGTGACGGTAAGCGCCACTTCAGATTGTGGAATTTGAAAGCTCTGTTGGATAGAAGCCACTAAAGGTTGGCAATAATAATTGGCACCCGCACATAAACCACATGCAGCAGCCATAAGCCACAACAGGGTTTTATCATGGCTAATGTCGATCGAGGCTTTCATAAATTGTCCAGATATTGGGCGGAAGCGTATGCAAAGAATTTGCTGCCACGCTGTTGTGGTCACTATAAGGAAAATCAAACAGGTCTTAAAGTGTTTCTCTGTGAATTGTATCCACGCACGCGTTTAGGATTTCTTACTGAGACTGATCATCAAGACACCCAGCATATTCAGACCGCAACCGACCCATTGCCATAGGTTTAAGTGTTCATTCAATAAAGCGACGGCCAGTAAAATCGTTAAAATGGGCCCGATAGAGGCGATCATGGCCGATTGTGCTGCCCCGAGTCGGACGATACTTTGCATCATCAAAATGGTTGGAAGCACGGTTACCAATAGTCCTAGCGCTAAACCATACAGCCAGACTTGACTCGGGAGTTGTTGGAGCAAGGCGATAGGCTGTGGTGTTGCAAATAGAAAATGAATAATCGTCCCAACGCAGGCAATGCTCAGAGCTAGACCAGTAAAGTGTAAAGAACCAAACTTTTGCATGAGGCCTGGCGTGAGTAATAAATAAATCGCAAACAACACGGCACTGGCAAAAACCAAACTACATCCGAGCCAAAAGTACTGATCATGTGGTGTGGCATTTTGTTCTTGTAGCATCACTAAAACTGTCCCGCCATAACTTAAAATCAGGGCAAGAATGGTTTTAAAACTTAGTGGCTTTTTGAATAAAACAGCGGAAGCCAGCACGGTTAATGTGGGATATAGGAAAAGTATAATTCGTTCAAGCGAAGCACTGATATACATCAAGCCACGGAAGTCGAGCCAGCTCGAAAAGTAATAGCCGATTAAACCGGAAATGAGCAAGAGCACCCAATCTTTTCGTTGAATCGTTTGATAAGAACGTCGACTCAGCCATGCAATGACCAAGAAAAACGGCAATGCACTCATCATGCGTAAAGCCATGAGGACAGTGGCATCGACAAGAGGAGAAAGTGCATAGGCTTGCTTAATAAAAATTGCTTTGGTACTAAACAAGAAGGCAGCAATCAGCGCAAAAATTGCACCGATGAAGTGCGGACTAAGGTTTCTTGACATAAGTTTAGGTGTGCCTCATGACGACTGAACGAATTCGACAGCATTGTTCTGATAAGTTTGAACTGTCATTTTGATTATAAAAAATGCATCGTGCGAGTAAAAATGCAAAAAAAGAATAGTACTTATTCCTTTATGCATAAGGGATTGCTAGATCAAACATGAAAAACAGCGGAAGAAATGACCAATTTGGTTTTGAATTTTTTAATCTCAACATGACTCGGCAGGTCAAATATATCAGGCTGAAACATTTAAGGTGAAAATTGCACATAAATGGTGCAATAGTGTTTTTTAGGGATAGAAAGTCAGTAGCGATATCATGATGCTAAATATTCAAAAAATTATTTTTTTAGCTAAAAAAGTCAATTCTAAGACTTAAGGCGAAGCATCAGGTGGGGAGGGCAAGACTTCGATAAACCCGAAACGTGCGCAAAAATTCATCGAATATTCAAGCTGACCGATTTGACTAGACTGTGGTAGAAAAAAGTCAGTTTTCAATACCAGTCAGCACGTCAAAACTGTCAAATGAGTCAACGAGCTGATGCAGTTTGAATGAACGACTGGCTTTACCTGACTTAAGTCGATTTTTCACGACACGTTCAGGTCATTCTGTGTTGAATGAAAATGTCACAATGATCAACGCACTGAAACAATCTGCATTAAAACTAGCGAAATTATTTATGTTTTTGGTCTTAAGTAATATTAAAAAGTTATAAATAGGATAAAAATGAGTAATAAATCGACAAATAAAACTGAATAAATGAAATATCGCACTATTCTTTTCATGAATCATGAGTTCAAAATATGGGCATTTATTAAATAAATATTGGGTAGTATTTTAAAAAAGTTCAATTAGAATCCAAAAATTGTACAAAAACACATCCTGAGGGGAGACATCGCGGATTGCGATGTTTACTTAAGAAAAATTAGCTTGAGGAACGCTCATGCAGATCGGAATTCCAGCCGAAACTGTTGTCGGTGAAAATCGCGTCGCTGCGACGCCTGAAACAGTAAAGAAGTTGATCAGCGCTGGTCATAGCGTCGTTATTGAACGTGGAGCAGGGGTAAACGCTGCTTACATCGATAGCGCCTATGAACAAGTTGGTGCCAAAATTACGGATGATGCCTATACCGGTAGTCAAATGATTTTGAAAGTTCGTGCACCTAAAGGTGACGAAATTCAAAAACTCACAGCGGGTACCACCGTTGTGGGGATGTTTGACCCTTACCGCAACACCGAACTTGACCAATTTGCGTCACAAAACGTGTCTGCATTTGCATTGGAACTTTTGCCACGGACCTTATCTCGTGCGCAAAACATGGACGTACTTTCATCTCAAGCCAACCTTTCAGGTTATAAATCTGTGCTTTTGGCTGCGGCAGAATATCAACGTATGTTCCCAATGTTGATGACAGCAGCAGGTACAGTAAAACCTGCACGTGTTGTGATCATGGGCGTAGGTGTTGCAGGCTTACAAGCTATTGCAACAGCGAAACGTTTAGGTGCCGTAGTTGAAGCAACTGACTTACGTCCTACAGCACGTGACCAAGTTGAATCTTTGGGTGGTAAATGGTTAGACGTACCAATGTCACCAGAAGAGCAACAAAAAGCAGCTGATGCTGCGAAAAATGGTTATGGCTGGATGCCGGGTGAAGACTACATTCGCGACCAAGCGATTATTGTTGATAAAGCCGTATCGAATGCTGACATCGTGATTACGACTGCATTATTGCCGGGCCGTGACGCACCACGTTTAATCAAAGCAGAAACTGTTGCCAAAATGAAACCGGGCTCAATCATTTTAGATATGGCGGTTGAAACTGGCGGTAACGTTGAAGGTTCTGTCTGCGGCGAAAATGTCGTGACTGCAAATGGTGTGAAAATTCTCGGTATCCCAAATATTCCTTCAACAGTTTCGACTGAAGCGTCGGCACTGTATGCACGTAACGTTTTGAATTTCATTGAAACCATGTTTGATAGCGAAAAGAACTTCGCGATTAACCCTGAAGAAGAAATTCAAAAAGCACTACTTGTCACTCATGGCGGCCAAGTGCTGCTGAAACGTGGTTAAGGAGAATCATCATGGTTGAAACGATTACTATTTTTGTCTTGGCAATCTTTGTTGGTTACTACGTGGTTTGGGGGGTAACACCTGCACTACACACACCATTAATGGCTGTAACCAATGCTTTGTCATCGATCATTATCGTTGGTGCGATGATTCAAACCGTTGGTATCCCAGGTATTGTGGATGCAAGCGTACAGTTCCAAAGCATTAACGTGGTGAGTATTTTAGGTGCGATTGCCGTTTTCCTTGCAAGTATCAACATTTTTGGTGGCTTTGCGGTGACTGCACGTATGCTTGAAATGTTCAAACCTAAGCAAAAGAAAAAAGAGGGTTAATCCATGGAATTCATTAAAGAATATGCGGATTGGTTCTACCTGATTGGTGCCGTTCTTTTTATCTTAACGTTGCGTGGTTTGTCTGGTCCGAAAACTGCGATTCAAGGTAACCGTTACGGCATGATCGCAATGGCGATTGCTGTAATTACTACATTCTTTGTTGCAGATCATCCCGTGATTTGGATGATTGTGGGTGCAATGGTGTTGGGTGCAGTCGTAGGTATTGCACGTGCAAAAACAGTTCCGATGACGCAAATGCCTGAAACTGTGGCACTGATGCACTCATTGGTCGGTTTGGCTGCGGTACTGATTGCGATCGCTGCAATTCTACATAACAACCAATTGACTGCGGCATTCGCAGGAAATGAAGCGGTATTAACAGCTGCGGGTGTAGAACATGCCCACATGAGCAAAGTTCATTTATTTGAATTGTTTGTAGGCTGTTTCGTTGGTGCGATTACCTTCACAGCATCGGTATTTGCTTACGGTAAATTGGCTGCGAAGAAATGGGCAAAAACCATTTCAGGTGGATGGGTAAAACCTGTTCAAGCCTTAATTTTCCTTGCGATGTTGGCGTGTGGTATCTACTTCTTTACCACAGGCAACATGAACGCATTCTGGGCAATGACTGTTCTTGCACTTGCATTTGGTTGGGTATGGATTGCGCCAGTAGGCGGTGGTGATATGCCTGTGGTGGTATCGTTACTAAACTCGTTCTCAGGTTGGGCAGCAGCAGGGATTGGTTTCACGCTTGAAAACAACATGCTGATTGTTGCAGGTTCACTGGTTGGTTCATCGGGTGCAATTCTGTCTTACATCATGTGTAAAGCCATGAACCGTTCAATCATCAACGTTTTGTTTGGTGGTGCAATGGGTGGTACAGCAGTAGCGGCGGCGGATAATGGTGAAAAAGCACAGCGTAATCACCGTTCAGGCTCTGCAGACGATGCTGGCTTCTTGATGTCAAATGCGGATAGCGTGGTGATCGTACCGGGTTATGGTATGGCGCAAGGTCGTGCACAAAATGCCGTGAAAGAATTGTGTGAAATCTTAAAAGAACAAGGTGTAAAAGTTCGTTTTGCGATTCACCCAGTGGCAGGTCGTATGCCGGGTCACATGAACGTACTTTTAGCTGAAGCTGATGTTGCATACGAAGACATTCTTGAAATGGACGAGATCAACTCAGACTTCCCAGCAACAGATGTAGTACTGGTGATTGGTGCGAATGACGTGGTGAACCCAGCGGCAAAAGACGATCCAAGTTCTCCAATTTACGGTATGCCAATCCTTGAAGCGCATAAAGCACGTACCATTATGGTGATCAAACGCTCTATGGCTACAGGCTACGCAGGTCTAGACAATGACTTGTTCTATAACGATAAAACGATGATGATCTTCGGTGATGCGAAGAAAGTTGTGGAAGATATGACAAAAGCCATTAATGGCGGCGGTCATTAATCCATATTGCCAAAGTCCCGCTGTGATAAAGCGGGATTGAGGAAGATTTAAACCACCTTCGGGTGGTTTTTTGTTTTCTTCGCTTTTATTTTCTTGGCTTTTGATTAATGTATGCTTCACACTAAAAGTACACAAATATTTAGCGCATCAGGTGCTTGAATCAAATTGATGCGTATTTTGAAACCAAGGTGCAGATCGATGCGCTGTTTTGTTTCATTAAATTTTGTTTCAGAGATTCAAAATATTGTCACGAACTGGTTTTGTGACGCAATGCATTGAAAAATAATTAATTGTCTGAAATTTGGTATTCTTTTTGCACAGCATGGTTATTCTTGGGGGAATAATCATGAAAAAAACATACTTGATGGCACTGTTTCTGAGTGTCCTGACATCGACTGCATGGGCAGTTGACCCGCAAATCGCCAGTAATATTCAAGACATTCGTATTTCGCTCGACAGTATTTGGGTGGTACTGGGCGGCATCTTGGTGTTCTTTATGCAAGCTGGATTTGCCATGATCGAAAGTGGTTCAGTTCGCAGTAAAAATACCGTGAATGTACTCATGAAAAACTACATGGATGCCTGCTTAGGTGGTCTGGTGTTTTGGTTGATGGGTTTTGGTCTGATGTTTGGGGTCAATACCACGGGCTGGTTTGGCTTAAGTCATTTTGCACCCGATCAACTGGATGACTGGCACTGGAACCTTCTATTTTTCCAAATGATGTTTGCTGCAACGGCAACCACTATTGCCAGTGGTGCAATGGCGGAGCGGATTCATTTTGTGGCTTATGTGGTGAGTGCGGCCGTTGTGTCAGGTCTGATTTATCCTGTCTTTGGTAGTTGGGCATGGGGCAGTTTATTTGGCGGAGACGGTTGGTTAAAAGCACTCGGGTTTATCGACTTTGCAGGTTCGACCGTGGTGCATTCTATGGGCGGCTGGGTGGCTTTAGCTGGCATCATCGTACTGGGCCCACGTTTGGGGCGATTTGGACGCAATGGGCAAAGCCATTATTTACCGGGGCATAACTTACCTTTAGTGGCATTAGGTGGTTTTATTTTATGGTTAGCATGGTTTGGTTTTAATGCAGGCTCGACCATTAATGCCAATGTCAGCGTAGGACGTATTGCTTTAAATACGCATCTTGCTGCGTGTGCGGCAGCGGTTGCATATATGTTGCTCTGCCTCATCCGATCTAAAGCCATTTTGATTCGCAGTACGATCAATGCCTCACTGGGTGGTTTAGTTGCCATTACGGCAGGCTGTGCAACGATGTCTCCACTCTATGCGGTCATCACCGGTTTATGTGCAGGTGTCATGGTGACCTTCCTGCCAATGCTCATGGAAAAAATGAAACTGGATGATGTGGTGGATGCGGTGACGGTACATGGTTTCTGTGGCGCATGGGGAACATTGGCTGCAGGGATCTTCCTTGAAAATAATATGTTTAATGGCGATGTCATCGCGATACAAGGGCTTGGAGTGATTGCTGCCTTTTTATGGGGCTTTGGCGTTGCGTTCATTGTATTTAAGGTCTTGGATCAATTGTTGGGTGGCTTACGGGTGAGTAAGCAACATGAACAACGGGGTTTGGACTATACCGAGCATGCTGAATTGTCTTATCCCGAGTTTCAAAAAGATGTGACTTTTGAAACGGATGATATGACTAAACGTCATTAACAGGAGTAAAGCAATGAGCACCGAACTGTTGAATTTGGCACAACGCCGCGAAGCTTTAGAAAAAGGCTTACAACAATTTATTCATGGGACTTTACTCGACAGTGCGCTACGGCACTGGGAACAGCAGTACAGCATGAAACCGTCATTTGTATTGAATCGCTTCTTAAATGATATCTGTACCACAGAGGAGCTTCGCTTTTATCGTAAAGATATGCTGAAGCAAGTTTTGTATGAGTTATCTACCTTAGAAAAGCAGGAACTGTTACGGGTTGAAAAACCGCAGGAGCAGGAGCAAGAAGACGAGCTCATTGCAGAAACGATT
Organism: Acinetobacter sp. YH12063; assembly: GCF_013419715.1. Classification (NCBI taxonomy): domain Bacteria; kingdom Pseudomonadati; phylum Pseudomonadota; class Gammaproteobacteria; order Moraxellales; family Moraxellaceae; genus Acinetobacter; species Acinetobacter sp. YH12063. The sequence continues at coordinate 29,018 of NZ_VOZO01000010.1, forward strand.
AGCGAGGCCTTTTTAGGCTTTATCGAGTCAGTCATGCTGACGGTGAAATCTACAGATCAGGCTGATTTCACCCAAGATGTGATTGAGCAATTAGAAGAAATCGGGCTGGCAATTGCGGCAAATGCACAAATAAATACGGCGAGTTTTGTCGAGTTTTTGCCCTTGACCAGTTATGCCAAAGTTTTAACGAGCATTTATGAAGTGTATTGTGACTTTTATGGCCCGATGCGTGCAGACCAAGTTTATGCACAAACCAAGCTGAAAATTAAAGCCAATTATCCTGAGGTGGATTTACACCAACTGCTTTAGTGTCGGGGGTAAAACACCATGAAGCTGATTGTCCGTGTATAAAGTGAAGGGATAAAAAAAGCGACCTAATTAGGTCGCTTTTTTCTGGAAGCTTAAGCTACAGTTTCTGGAGCTGTACGCCATAAGCTTTCTAAATCATAGAATTTACGTGCTGTAGGTAACATCACATGTACCACTACAAAACCGAGATCAATCAGGATCCATTCTGCATCACGTTCGCCTTCAACACCGATAGGGCGGAATCCAGCTTTACGTGCTTCTTCTGCCACGTTGTCTGCAAGAGACTTAATGTGACGAGTTGAAGTACCGCTCGCAATAACAATCGCATCTGCTACGTTGCTGATAGTGCTGATATCAAGTTCAATAATATCTTTGGCTTTTACATCTTCAAGTGCTTCACGTACAACAGCTAAGCAAGCTTGTACGTCTTTGATTTGCGTTGATTTTGCGAGATCGAGAGAATTAGAAGCGCTGGGCGATGGTTCTAAATTCATAGAGGGTATGATTTCCTGACAATTTTACATGATCTAATATAGCGGTTTTGTTGCTGAATTTCAAATCAACACGTCATTGACCATTGGCTAAATGAGGGAAGTATTTGTCTTTCCAAGCAAAAGAATGTGATGAGTTGCTTCTTGGTCGGTATTCAGCCGCGATGTAACCTGTATATTGGCTTTGATCTAACCATTTAAAAATCTCTGCAAATGGAATCTGCGCTGAGTCAGGTTCATGTCGCCCCGGACAGTCGGCAAACTGTATATGACCGATATCCTGAATATTTTCTGCCAAAGTACTGAGAATATCTTCACCCATCATCGCCATGTGGTAGCAGTCATATTGCATCTTCAAAGTAGAGTGTTGTACAGCTTCAAGCATTTCCTGAGCTTGGGCAATATTTTGCACCAAAAAGCGCGGCATATCAGTGCCATTAATCATTTCAAATACCGGTTGAATATGATGTTCGGACAACATGTGGCATGCCAGTTTAAGGTTGCTCGACAAGGTATTTAAACATGGGAGTAAGTCTGCATCTTGGGGCTGTTTGCCGGCTAAAATATTGACACTCGGTACATTTAACGCAGTGGCATAGCGAATACATTGCTCTAAGGCCTGATGAAATTGATTTTCACGCCCCGGAACTCCCGCAAGACCATCGCCGCCTTGCATCAAATCACCCGCAGGGACATTAATTAAACACAGGCTTAAATCATTGATAGTGAGCTGGGTTTGGATTTGCTCAATACTCAGCTCATACGGAAACTGAATTTCTACATGCTTAAAACCATGTTCACGAGCCAAAGCAAAACGCTCTAACAACGGCACTTCGGTAAAAATCATGGATAAATTAACCGCGAGCTGAGTCATGTATATCGTCCTTGAAGCAATTTACTTCTAAAGTGAAAGTCGTTAGTTTTGTTCGACATGTTGAATGATGGTGGCTAAATCTTTTTCTGCAAAACCATTGTCCTGATGGGCTTTGAGTTGCGATAAAGCAAGGCTGGCAACAGGGATGCTTAACTCAAACTCGGCGGCCAGTTGGACTGCATTATTCAGGTCTTTAGATAAAGTTTGAACTTTCCATTGCACAGGCTCGAACTGATGCGTTGCCATGCGTGGGGTTAAAATCTGAAAAGGCTTTGAATCTGCAAATCCACCTGCAAGCGCTGGTGCTAATAACGTGGTGTCTACACCTGATTTCTCGGCCAATGCGACAGCTTCTGCGATTAACGTGCTATTGGCAGCGACGATCAGCTGATTACAAATTTTGGTGGCTTGACCTGTACCTGAGTCGCCCATGCGAGTAACACGTTGAGATAAAACATTGTAAATCAGACTCAAATCTTGAATCGTTTCAGCATCACCACCGGCAAAGATGACCAAGGTGCCTTGTTCAGCACCGGCTGTGCCCCCCGAAACAGGAGAGTCAATCCAAGTGACTTGTTTCAACGTTGCAGTATGAGCCAATTGATGGGTTTGATTTACAGAAAGACTCGAGAAGTCGACAATAATTTGTCCTGCCGCTAAATGGGTTTCGATGCTTGCATACACCGCGGCAACAGCAGCATCATCTGCGAGACAAGATAAAACCACAGGATAATGGGCAATATTCTCCAATTGAAGCGCCGTCGCGCCAATCGCAATCAACTCATCACACGCAGCGGCAGTTCTGTTCCACACCGCAACTTCAAATCCTGCCTGAATGAGGCGCGTGGCCATGCGGCTACCCATCAGCCCCATACCTAGAAATGCAATTTTTGTATTACGATCAAACGCCATGTGCTGTACTCAATCTATCCTGTGTGACTATTTTACTTATATTGGCGTGGTAAAAACTGAACCTCTGGGTTCTTGTCTTTTTTACGTGCCAATTGGCTGTTTTTGCCGAGCAGTAATTTAAATTGCCAGATTTTTTCTAAGCGTAAAGATCGTTTTGGACTATGTTCCATGGCATCTAGTACTTGTTTTGCCGCTGCCAAGGCATCTGGTGAGCGTTGTGATAATTCTTCGGCTAATTGCTGCGCCTGAAGCAAAGGCTGTTCATTTAAATGTGTTACTAAACCAATATCCTTGGCATATTCTGCGTCAAAAATACGTGCTGTAAGGGTTAATTCCTTGGCTAAATCCAGTCCAATCACACCTTTGAGCGAGCGGGTTAAACCCATATCAGGGACTAAGCCCCAACGACTTTCCATAATCGACATTTGCGTTTTCGGGTGGGCAATACGGATATCGGCAGCCAAGGCAAGTTGCATGCCTGCACCAAAGCAAAAGCCTTCAAGTGCGGCAATCACCGGCACAGGAAGTTGTTGCCAAATCAGAAAGGCTTTTTGAAATAAACTTTGACCGGGCTTTAACAGTTCCCACGCGGCATAGGCACGATTTTTTGGATCATTGAGGTCAGCCAAATCAATGCCAGCACTAAATACATTGGCTTCACCCGTTAAAATGACACAGCGTAAGCTACGATCTTTTTTTAATTTTTCAGCGGTGCTGACCAATTCTTTGAGCAATGCAAAGCTCATTGCATTACGTTTTTCTGGACGGTTTAAGTAAACCGTTGCAATGCCATTATTTTTTTCTACACGTAATAAAGCCATGGTAATTACTCTTGTTGTTTCTGCGCCCGAGCATAGCATGCACCCTGACAGGATACATGACAGTGCAGTCACAACAGAAGCTGGACGGCACTGACTTTAGTCGGACTGCGCTTAATTATTTTGTTTGGCTAAGATTTGTTGAGCCGCGTGTTCAACTTGAGCCATGACATTTTTTAACTCATCAAAACGGTTCAGGGTTTCTTGAACAAAAGCTTCATCTGCTTTACGGCGTTCCTTACGTAAGGTCGATACAAATTGCTCAAATTGACCTGAAACCTCTTGGAGGGTCGGAGCGCCCACATAGCGGGTTGCACCATAAAGCCGATGTAGCACATGCTCTAATTGTGGAAAATCTTCATCTTCGATGAGCTGTGCCATTTCATGGGTTTCTTGCTCAAAGCTATCGACGAGCATTTTCAGTAAATCGACCGCAAGGTCTTCTTTATTCGCGGCCAACTGCAAGCTTTGCTGCCAATCTAAAATACTTGGCTCTAGGGCTTCAATCACCGAACTGAGCTCTAAAACCGGTACTTTCTTAAAGTTATCGGTAGTCCATTGAGTCAAGATTTGAATAATTTGATCCATTTGAATGGGCTTGGTGACATAGTCATCCATACCGCTTTGTAGGAGCTTTTGTTTTTCATCGGAGAGCGCATGTGCCGTCAAAGCGATAATTGGAAGGCGCTTATGATTTTCAAAAGTCGACTCAAGTGAACGAATGGCACGCGTGGTATCGACACCTGACATCACTGGCATTTGAATATCCATAAAGATGAGGTCAAAAGCCGTCAAACCTTGCTCTTGGCGAGCCTGAATGATTTCTATGGCTTCTTGTCCACTCAAAGCCTTGGTGGTTTTCACATTTAACTCAGAGAGCAGGGCTTCAAGTACAATCAGGTTCGGTAAATGATCGTCGACAGCCAAAATGTGCAGACCTTGACCATTAAATTCTTCATGTTGCTCTTGATCAAACCACGGCTCATTACTCAACAACTGAATCAGCGCTGTACGGCTGAGGGGTTGATGCAATGGGCGAGCACGGTACTCGTTCAACATGTTTGGATCGAGCATCATTTGGTAGCCATAAACCGCTAAGTTACCGCTATAACGATGACGAATTTCTTTGAGTAAAGCTTCGGAGTCACCACTATGATCGACGATCAACCAGGTATTTTCGTTGGTTTGCAACTGATTGAGTCGGCTAAATAAATCTAGGATTGACTGCGTTTCAATATGTTCAACATCATAATTTTCTAAATAATGACGCAGGACATTGGCAGTTGCTGGATGCGCCAAATAAGAAACAACTTGTAGATTGCTAAATTGTGGATGCACAATTTCAATTTCTTCATCGACCACAAAGCGCGCAGTAAACCAGAAGGTTGAGCCTTTTTCTGTTGGGGCACGTTCTTGGTTATCTTCAAAACCAATTTGTCCATGCATCAGGCTGACCAATTGTTTGGAGATGGCAAGACCTAAACCTGTACCGCCAAATTGACGGGTAACAGATGCATCACCTTGCGAGAAGGATTCAAACAGTTTCTTACGGTCGGTACCGCTTAGGCCGATACCACTGTCTTGTACACTAAAGTGCAGCAGACATTGACCGATGTCATCATGCTCCATACGGACACGGACAATAATTTCACCATCTGGAGTGAATTTAATTGCATTTGAAATTAAGTTGGTCAAAATTTGCTTGAAGCGTAGGACATCACCAACCACAAATTTCGGCACATTGTCCGCATAGTAGAAGGTCATATCGATGTGTTTTTGTGCTGCCAATGGCGACAACATATCCATCACATCAAAGACGGCTTCTTCTAAGTCGAATTGCGCAGTTTCGAGTTCTAGTTTGCCTGCATCGATTTTGGAGAAATCAAGCACGTCATTAATTAAAGCCAATAAATGCGCTGAAGATTTACGAATCGTTTGTAGATATAAATTTTGCTCATTACTGAGGTTGCCTTGGCGCAGTAAAAGATGAATAAAGCCATCAATACTGTTAAGTGGCGTGCGCAGTTCATGGGAAATATTGGCTAAGAACACCGACTTCGACTGATTGGCATGGATCGCTTGGTCACGAGCTTGACGATAGGTGATGTTTTGCACTTCCAAAGTATCGAGGGTGCGTCTTAAGTCATCTTCAGTTTGTTCGGTATGTTCACGTAACTCTAAGAAACTGAAATGCAAGCGTTTAACCACATTGGCAATATCACGCTGTAATAAACGGAGTTCGCCAGTACTGTTAATGATCATGTGCTGATCTAGGGTGTCGGCATTTAAACGTTGTAACTGCATACGAATTTCGTACATTGGTGCAATCCAACGACGTGAATAGAAATTCAAACACAGCAAAAGTAATAAGAGCGTCAATAAACCTGTTGCAATCAACACGATTAACACGCGATAGCGGGCAATTTGCAGCGGTTGATTATCCAGTTCAATGCTTAACCATGCCGGCGTCTGGGTTGAATCTGAAATTTTCAGGGCATAAACATGGTTACCCTGATGTGGAATTGGTCCAATAAAAGATGCTTTACTGTCAAAAGCAGGCCAAATAGCTTGATCTTGAAAGCCAATGCTCAGGCGGTTATTGCCTTTGAAATCTATAATCGCAGCACGAATCAAATGTTTTTCGTTCAACATGCTTTGCATGGCATTACGAGCTTGATCAAACTGCCACGGATAATGGTTGAGTAACTCTATGGCAGATTCTGACGTGGGTTGATAGCGCGTCAGGATCGCGACAGCCATTTGTTTTTGTTGTGCTTTGGCTGCATTGGAGGTTTCTGTTATTACCAACATTGCACCGACACAAGCCAAAATGGTGATCGGCACGAAAATAAGTGCAATCAACTGACCATAGGCATGATTTAAGTGTAGGCGTTTAAAAAGCTTTTTGTTGATATTTGACATGGTTTAAGCAGTTTATTCCTTATGCCCCGAATATTAGCATGGATTATTTAAAACTGATTGTGCTTTAATCACTTTCGCGAAAAAGCGAGGCAAATGGGTGCAGGCAAAGGCATTTTTTCATACAATAGGCGCACCTCGATATAGGTGTGAATAATGAGTAATACAACCCCTGATTTTCAAGCAGACGATTTTTTATTAGACCATTACGTCGGCAACACGCCGTTAGTGCGTTTACAGCGTCTGGCAAGTCATACTCAAGCAACAGTATTAGCCAAGTTAGAAGGCAATAACCCAGCGGGTTCGGTCAAAGATCGCCCTGCATATAACATGATTATGCAAGCGGAAAAGCGTGGTCAGATTAAACCGGGTGATACGTTGATTGAAGCGACGAGCGGAAACACAGGGATTGCTTTAGCTATGGTTGCAGCAATGCGTGGCTATAAAATGACCTTGATCATGCCTGCAAGTTCTAGCCAAGAGCGTAAAGATGCCATGCGTGCCTACGGTGCTGAACTGATCGAATCTGAAAACATGGAAGAAGCACGTGATCTTGCCCTTCAAATGGAAAAAGACGGCAAAGGTTTAGTCCTAAACCAGTTTGGTAACCCGGACAATGTGGAAGCACATTACCTCACTACGGGTCCAGAAATTTGGAAACAAACAGGCGGTAAAATTACACATTTCGTCAGCTCAATGGGAACCACTGGGACCATTATGGGGATTTCGAAATATTTAAAAGAACAAAATCCGGATATTCAAATTGTCGGTTTACAACCGTCTGAAGGCTCAAATATTGCTGGTATTCGCCGTTGGCCACAAGAATATCTTCCTACGATTTTTGACCCTTCACGTGTTGATCGTATTATGGATATTCCGCAAATTGAAGCGGAAAAAACGGCTCGTCGTTTAGCACGTACAGAAGGTATCAGTGCAGGTACCTCATCGGGTGGTGCGGTATGGGCTTCAGTTAAATTGGCTGAAGAAAATCCGGATGCCGTGATTGTTTGCATCGTATGTGACCGTGGTGACCGCTACTTATCTACTGGTCTATTCTCTGTTGTTGATCCTGAATAATTACAGTAGCCGATCGGCACTGGTGAGTACTTATGCGTTTACCTGTTTTAATTTTTGATATCGAAACACTGACAGATTTGAAGTCAGGTGCGCATTTGTATGGACTGGATCTGCCTGAGGTGGATTTAGATGCAGCGCTGACTAAACTGCGTCGCCAAGAGGCGGGCACGGATTTTCAGCGTTTGGCCTTGCATGAAATTGTCTGTATCTCTGGACTATGGATTGATGAAAAGGGCATGAAGTTGTTTTCATTTAGCCGTGAAGACAATAGCGAAGCTGAAATTTTAAAAAAATTCGTATCTATTTTTGAAAAGCGTCATCCGACCTTGGTCAGTTGGAACGGTTCGCAGTTTGATTTGCCTGTGATTTTGTTCCGTGCCATGTATCACGGACTATCTGCGCCAAGTTTGTTCGATCAGGGCGAGATTGATACGCAAAAGCGCTATAATAACTACCAGAATCGTTATCATCATCGTCATGTAGATTTGATGGATGTCATGGCCATGTTCCATGGTCGTCATTTTCAAAAACTTGATGATGCAGCACATTTACTTGGTTTCCCTGGTAAACGTGGTGATGGTGGCTACCATGTGCCTGAATATGTACGTGAACAACAGTGGACGGAACTGACCAGCTACTGTGAAGGCGATGTGCTCAATACATGGTTGATTTATTTACGCTGGCTGTTGCTGAAAGGGCAGTTATTGTTGAATGATCATCAGCACCTGATTCAAAGTACGATTCAATATTTACAAACTCAGCCGCAACACGCTGACTTTTTATCGGTATGGCAGCAAACCTCGCAACGTACCGAATTCACTCAATCTGATTTCCCATCTTCCACACATTAGGTACGCATGAAACACAAAGCCAAACCCCAAAAAGCCCAACAACCCATTTATACATTTCAGGTTGAATCGCTTTCACATGAGGGGCGAGGCATAGCGCACTTTGGGACGCATCCAGATCATCCTACAGAAAAACACGGTAAGAAAGTATTTATTCGTTATGCCTTGCCGGGTGAAACCGTGCGTGCGCGTATTACCAATGTCGTTAAGCGTCTCGAAGAAGCAGACAGTCTGGAATTGCTGAGTGAAGAGTCTGCTCTACGGGTAAAACCTACCTGTTTACATTATGGGGTCTGTGGTGGTTGTAGCATGCAGCATATCCATCCCGACGAGCAAATTCGTTTAAAACAAGATGTTTTACAATCACATTTGCAACATTTTGCCGGCATTCAGCCTGATCAATGGTTAGCTCCTTTACGTTCATTGCGTGAAGACTACCGTCGTAAAGCACGTATTGGTGTGCGTTACCTACCTGCAAAAGATAAGCTCGTGGTCGGCTTTCGTGAGAGCCAGTCAAATAAACTGACTTCGATTGACCGTTGTATGGTGTTGGATCGTGAGTTTGGCTCAATCACCACACTCAAACAATTGTTACAAAGTTTGCAAGGTAAAGCAGATATTGGGCATATGGAACTGGCCATGGGAGATCAAGAAATTGCCCTCCTGATTCGTCATACGGCGGAACTTTGCGCGGAAGATGTCAACCAATTAGTAAAATTTGCGTTACATAAAGAGTGGCAACTGTACTTACAACCTGAGGGACCGGACAGCTTACATCGCGTGGATCATCCCGATGCACCGATGCGTCTGCACTATGGTCTAAGTGACTTTGCTGTGGAATTTGGCTTTAATCCTCAAGACTTCACGCAAGTGAATTCCACGATTAATCCGCAAATGGTGAAACTGGCATGTGAATTGCTTCAGTTACAACAGGGTGAGCGAGTTCTAGATCTGTTTTGTGGCTTAGGAAACTTTTCTTTACCACTTGCTCAATGTGTGGGTTCAACGGGTCAAGTCGTTGCAGTTGAAGGGAGTGCAGAAATGGTTCAGCGTGGTGCAGAAAATGCACAAAACAATGGCCTTTCGCAACTGAAATTTTATTCACAAGATTTAACAAAAGATTTTTCGCATCATTCTTGGGCAAAACAAGGATTTGATGCATTATTGATAGACCCACCACGTTCTGGTGCAGAAGAAATAATGCGTTATGTGCCCAAATTTGGTGTAAAAAGAATCGTTTATGTGTCATGTAATCCTGCAACACTAGCACGCGATGCTGGGATGCTGGTACAACAAGGCTACCGTTTGAAAAAAGCGGGTGTCATGGACATGTTTACCCATACAGGGCATGTCGAATCGATTGCTTTGTTCGAAAAAGAAAATCAGATAAACGATCAAAAGTTATGAAGCGTAGAAAACTAGGAGTAGGGTATGGTCACAGTACGTGAACAATTACCTGGACGTCTCAATGAGCTGTCTCAGGAAACGACTGTAGAACATGCCGAGCAAGCACAGCATGATTTAGCTGAATGGCTAGAGCGTGTGAGTGGCATGTTTGACGGGGCTCCTCTAAAGCAACTCGAAGAAGTTGCCCATCTGACCTTACAGAATGAACTTGAAACAACGGTCAACCATCGCTCAAATACCTTCTATACGGGTATTGAAATGGCGGATATTCTTGCTCATCTGTATGCGGATGAAGATACGTTATCAGCAGCCATGCTGTATCGAAGTGTTCGTGAAGGCGTAACCAGTTTAGAAGAAGTCCAAAGCAAATTTGGCGATCAAGTGCATGCTTTGGTGAAAGGCACGCTTGCCATGGGTAAGTTGTCTGACCTGATTGAGCAAAATAAACGTTTAGAAGATCATTTTAATAATAACCAGCGTGAACATTTGACCGGCATTTATAAAATGCTGATTTCGGTGACCGAAGATGTTCGCGTTGTATTAATCAAACTTTCTGAACGTACCTATGCATTACGTGAGTTAGCGCATTCAACCAAAGAGCGTCAAGAGCGTGTCGCACGAGAAATTTTAACCATTTACTCGCCGCTCGCGCACCGTTTAGGGATTGCACAGCTTAAGTGGGAGCTTGAAGATCTCGCTTTCCGTTATCTAGCACCTGAACGCTATAAAGAAATTGCCTCTTTACTGAATGAAAAACGTTTAGAGCGTGAACAATATATTCAGTTCGTTACAGAAAAGTTGCGTAAAGAACTATTAGATCATGGCATTGAGGCCGAGATTAATGGTCGGGTGAAACACATTTATTCGATTTATCGAAAAATGAAGAGTAAGAACCTAAGCTTTGATCAGCTTTATGACATTCGAGCGGTTCGTGTTTTGGTGGATAATGTACCTGAGTGTTATCACACACTGGGGATCGTCCATCAGATTTGGCGTCATATTCCGCATCAGTTCGATGATTATATTACCAACCCGAAAGCCAATGGTTATCGCTCACTGCATACGGCCGTGATTGCAGAGAACAAATCTTTAGAAGTGCAAATTCGTACGCACAATATGCACGAAGAAGCTGAACTCGGGGTGTGTTCGCACTTTAACTACAAAGAAGGTTCTAAAACCACAGATTATTCATTTAATCATCGCTTACATTCTTTGCGTGCAGTGCTTGAACATTATCAAGAACGAAATGATGCTAGCGCCCATAAAGAAGATGAGGCTTCTGAAAACTTCGAACAAATCCAAGAGTTTGAAGATTTTGAGAAAATCTATGTGTTTAGTCGTGATGGTGATATCAAAGAATTACCACGCGGTTCGACTGTGCTCGACTTTGCCTATCATGTGCATACTGAAGTGGGCAACAAGTGCTATGCAGCACGGGTGAACCAACGTTATGTACCTTTAACCTATACCCTAAAAACTGGGGAACAGGTCGAGATTTTAACCAAGAAAGATCGTGAGCCTAACCGAGATTGGTTGGTAAACTCGCTGGGTTATATCAAGACGGCTCGTGCACGTGATAAGTTGCGTCATTGGTTCCGTCAGCAAGACCGTAGTAAAAACTTGGAAGTGGGACGTGAGATTCTGAATAAAGAATTGTCACGTTTGGCGATTCACCCGAAAAGTATCGATTTGAATGATTACTGCAATCATTTTAATGTGAAATTGGGTGAAGATATCTTGATTGGCTTGGTGAGTGGTGACATTAGCCTGCATGCCTTAATCAATCAGGTTAACCGTCATATGCACCTCGATCAGGATGAGCCTGAACTGGTGTTAAAACCGACATTGAACCCTCGTGCAAGTCATACGCTTTCGGCGCATGGTATTTTGATTGATGGTCTGGACAATGTAGAACTACACATTGCTCAGTGTTGTCAGCCTGTGCATGGTGAATCGATTGCCGGTTATATCACCCTGAATCGTGGCGTGAGTATCCATAAGGTCGCATGTCCGGATTATATCCGTATGATTGGACAAGAGCCTGAGCGTGCGGTTGAAGCGGATTGGGAAATGCAGCCAACTCGCGGTCAAAGTGTGCAAATCGTGGTGGAAGCTTATGACCGTCGTGGTTTGCTTAAAGATTTGACTCAAGTGATTTTCTCAGACCAAATCAACATTCGTCAGGTGAATACGATTTCCGAAAGTGATGGTATTGCCAATATGAAGTTATTGATTGAAGTGAAGGGATTGGCGCAGTTGTCGAAACTGTTGGCACGTCTAGAACAACAACCGGGCATTATCAGCGCCCGTCGATTGGTACAAGGTAGCTAAAAATAAAGCTGTATAAAAAACCCGCTGCGTGCGGGTTTTTTATTATATTGGGGGAGAGAAATTATAAAATTGAATGCTTATGCTGCCTTCAGAGCTTTTTGAAAAGCGTCGACAGAATCTAACACAAGCCATTGACCACTGGGTGGCAACAGGCTCTTTTAAAAATGGCAAAGCCGTGTGTGAACATTTTGGCTTAGCAGTTCCTTTAATTTCCCAATTATTAAATAGTCATCGGCAGATTGGAGAGAAATTTGCACGTGAGTTAGAGTCACAATTGGGACTCATTAAGGGAAGTTTAGATAATGAAGTTCAGTTTATAGAACAAGACAAGCGCACTAAGGAGCAAGTAAGTTTAGTCCTTTTTGAAATGCAGGTGGTTGAGACACAGGCATTTTCATTAAAACCGATTTCAAATAATGCATCTCAATATTCAGCATTATTTAAAAACACTCAAGACCTGTATTTCATTCGAATCACAGCGTCGTATTATACCCCTGTATTACAAGAGGGTTGGCTTGTGGTCTGTGATGAACGGCGAGGAGTGGAGAGATCGGATCTAGCCTGTGTATATTTGCGGAATGGTTTAAATCTTATTTTAAACATAATGCAGCAAACAGATGATACGTGGCAATTTGCAAGTCTAGACCAAAAACGACAGGTGGAATTCCTGCAATCAGATATTGAAAAATTACATCCTATTATTGCGATCTTACCTAGCTCATTTATTTAACGTAGTCGCATAAAAAAACCCATCCGAAGATGGGTTTTGATCTGAACTATAAGTTGAAAAGCTTAAGGAATCTCTTCTTCTTCAAATTCAGGCTTCACTTGTACAATGAAGTCTTGACGGTTTAGACCACGCCATAGCGCGAAGGCTGTACCAATGTAGATTGATGAATATGTACCCACAAATACACCAACAAACATTGCAACAGAGAACCATTTCAGACCATCACCGCCCAGTACCATCATCGCTACAACAACCAATAACAGTGTCATAGAGGTGTGAATGGTACGGCGAAGTGTTTCAGTCAAAGCACTGTTCACAACTTCGAGAGGTTCTGCACCGCGAATCTTACGGAAGTTTTCACGAATACGGTCAGATACAACGATGTTATCGTTGAGTGAGAAGCCGATAATCGCGAGTAGCGCAGCTAAAACTGTTAAGTCAAACGGCCACTGCATCATTGCAAAGATACCAATGGTCACCACGATATCGTGGAATAAAGACAGTACAGCGCCCATCGCAAGTTTGAACTCAAAGCGAATAGTGACATAAACCAGCATGAGCAGTAGGGCAAGACCTACAGCACCCGCAGAACGCACGTAGAGTTCATTACCGACTTGACCACCCACCACATCAACTTTATGTACTTCTGCTTTATTGCCCGGCAATTGAGCGGCAGTCGTAATGGCTATGGTTAAGTCTTCAGCTTCAATGTCTTTTTGAACTGGCATACGAACCATCAGGTCGCGGTCAGATCCTAAAGTTTGTACTACAGGATCTTTAAAACCAGCTTTTGTCAGCGCTAAGCTCACATCGGTAGATTTTACTGGTTGACTATAGTTCAACTCTGCTGCTACACCGCCAGTAAAGTCCAAACCGAGGTTTAGACCTTTGGTGCAAATAAAAAAGATACTTGCGAGCGTTAAAATAATTGATATCAAGGCTGCCGGTTTGGCAATCTTCATAAACGGAATAATGCGCTCGTTGTCAGGACGGCCGTATTGTTTCGGTTGAGTATTTTCAGTCATCTTCGATCTCCTAAATGCTCAACTTCTTCAGGTTACGTTTTTTACCATAAATGATTTGTACGATTGCACGTGTCACAGTAATTGCTGTGAACATTGAGCAGACAATACCAATCATTAGGGTAACCGCGAAGCCTTTAATTGGGCCTGTACCAATTGCGAACAGAATGAAAGCAACCAGGAATGTGGTTAAGTTGGAGTCAAAGATGGTGTTATACGCACGATCATAACCCGCAACAATCGCCTGTTTCGGCGAGGCACCCCATTTAATTTCCTCTCGTATCCGCTCACAGATCAGTACGTTGGCATCGACCGCCATACCAATGGTAATTACGATACCTGCAATACCCGGAAGGGTGAGGGACGCGCCAATCCAAGACATAATGGTTAAAATCATGGCAAGGTTAACCACGAGTGCAAAGTTGGCAATCAAGCCGAACACACGGAAGAAGACCACCATCCAAATCGCAACCAATAAGAAACCGATTTGAGTTGATAACACGCCTTTGTCGATGTTTTCTTGACCGAGACTCGGACCAATCACACGTTCTTCCACGAAGTACATTGGCGCTGCCAATGCACCTGCACGTAACATCAATGCAAGTTCAGATGCTTCTTGAGGTGAATCCAGACCAGTAATACGGAACTGAGAACCCAATACGGCTTGAATCGTTGCAGCATTGATGACCACAGATTCGGTATAAGGTGTACGAACTTCAGTTTGTGTGCCTGTTGTAGGATCTGCAACATAACTAATTTTTTGTTTGTTCTCGATGAACAGAACAGCCATTCGTTTGCCTACAGCATTACGAGTGGCTTCAGACATCAACTTACCGCCCGCAGTATCCAAAGTAATATTTACTTCAGCACCACCTGTATCTTGGCTAAAGCCTGATGACGCATTTTGTACACGTTCACCTGTTAAGATACGGTTACGGTTAAGCAATAATTGACGACCGCTGTCCAAAGATTCATAAGCAAATGCTTCTGTACCTGGCGGTAATGAGCCTTTTGCTTGACCTGTGTAAGGATCGATATATTGATCATTTAAGTCAGAAACTAAGCGGAACTCAAGGTTTGCAGTACGACCAAGTACACGTTTTGCTTCAGCAGTATCTTGTACACCCGGTAATTCAACCACAATACGGTTGCTACCTTGAGTTTGTACTAATGCTTCCGCTACACCTAACTCGTTAATACGGTTACGTAAAGTTGTTAAGTTTTGGTTGACAGCATAAGACTGAATTTCTTGTTTACGTGTATCTGTGTAGCTTAGACGAAGAGTCGAACCTTCAGTTGTTGCAACCGCTTGTTGAGTATATTCATTGCCGTTACGACGAAGGAAATCCATAGCTGCAGAACGGTCATCATTATTTGCAAATTGCATCGTAATGGTGTTGTTGTTCAAAGATAAGCTATTGAATTTTAATTTATTGTCACGAAGTTGGCGACGTAAGTCAGCCGCAGACGTTTCCATACGTTGTGAAATGGCTTTATCCATATCCACTTCGAGTAGGAAATGTACACCACCACGTAAATCCAGACCCAGCTTCATTGGTTTAGCACCAATTTTTTGTAGCCATTCTGGGGTAGTAGGCGCAAGGTTTAGTGCGACGACATAATTTTCACCGAGCCCACGACGTAGTGCTTCTTTCGCTTTTAATTGTTGTTCGCTCGAATCAACACGTAATAAAGCGGCATTATTGGTGAAGCTATTGTCATGGCTGGCAATATTTTCAGATTTTAAAATCTGCTCTGCTTTTTGTACGATGCTTTGGTCAATCTGGGTACCGGCTTTGGCACCTGAAATTTGAACAGCAGGTTCATCAGGATACAAACTTGGCAGGGCATATAATGTACTGATGACTAGTACCACTAGAATCAGTAGATATTTCCATGCTGGGTAACGCATTCGTTTTCTTCTTAAAATGAAAAAAGCCGTGCGGGTGCACGACTTATTTTTTGATTAAAGGTTATTTAGAGTGCCTTCAGGCAGAACTGAAATCACACTTGCGCGTTGTACTTTTACTTCTACGCCACGGTTCAGTTCAACAACTGCAAAATCACCTTCGATTTTTGTGATTTTACCCATTAAACCGCCCGCAAAAACAACTTCACTACCAACACCTAGGCTTTCAATTAGTGCACGATGTTCTTTTGCACGTTTTGATTGAGGGCGCCAGATCAAGAAGTAGAAGATTGCGACAAATACCGCAATCATCAACAGGTTTGCCATCATGCTCGGTTGCTGTGCAGCTTCACCTGCCGCGTGAGCAGTAGAAATAAAAAGGCTCATTTCATTTTCCTAAACTAAAAAAACTGGTTATCAATACTTTGATAAATAAATTGGACTTGTTCAGCAATTTACCTTGTCTTTTTCTTCAGCGCAAATGCTGAAAGAATTAATCTTGAGGACAAGGTGGCACTTCCATGCCGCGACGACGATAAAAGTCTTCAACAAACTCATCAAAAGTGCCATGATCGAGAGCATCACGCATCGCTTCAGTCAGACGCAGGTAATAACGTAAGTTATGAATAGTACCGAGCATCGAACCGAGCATTTCGCCGCATTTCTCAAGATGGAAGAGATAAGATTTGGTGAAATTTGTACAGGTATAGCAGTCGCAATGTGGGTCAAGCGGACTTTGATCATGACGATATTTGGCATTGCGAATACGCACTAAACCGTCAGTCACAAAATAATGACCATTACGTGCATTTCGAGTTGGCATCACACAGTCAAACATATCGACACCGCGACGAACTGCTTCTACGATATCTTCTGGTTTACCGACACCCATCAAGTAACGTGGTTTATCCGCAGGCATTTTCTCTGGAAGATAATCTAATACTTTGATCATTTCTTCTTTAGGTTCGCCAACAGACAAGCCACCAATGGCATAACCATCAAAATCAATTTCTTTCAGACCATTTAAAGATTCATCACGTAAATCTTCATACATGCCGCCTTGGATAATACCAAATAGTGCATTACGGTTTTTCAGCACGTCATGATGTTGAGTCTTACAACGTTTCGCCCAACGCAATGAAAGCTGCAGTGATTTTTGCGCTTCTTCATGTGTCGCAGGATAAGGCGTACATTCATCAAAAATCATCACGATGTCTGAATTCAGTGTGTGCTGAATATCCATCGAAATTTCAGGAGATAAAAAGACTTTAGAGCCATCAATCGGAGAGCGGAAAGTCACGCCCTCTTCTTTAATTTTGCGCATAGCGCCAAGACTGAAGACTTGGAAACCGCCTGAATCTGTCAAAATCGGGTTATTCCATTTCATGAATTGGTGTAAACCACCATGTTCACGAATGACATCTAGGCCTGGGCGAAGATATAAATGGAAGGTATTGCCCAAAATAACTTGGGATTTAATTTCTTTAATGTCACGTGGGAGCATGCCTTTTACAGTACCGTAAGTACCGACAGGCATGAACATAGGTGTTTCAACAACACCATGTTCAAGGGTTAAACGGCCGCGACGAGCACGGCCCGATTGCGCCAATTTTTCAAACTTCATACAAGGTCCAGATCAAGGCGAAAAAACAGTTCGCTGATGGTAAGAGTGCTAAAAGTGCTCTATTTTCCTTGATTCTGCGGTTAAACGCTAGCTTTGTCGGGTGTTAAGTCTGTAAATTTATAGATCGCTTCTTGTGACAAGGCTTCATCTGAACTCTTGGCATTAAAATAGAACTGGTTAATTCGCTGCAAAATTTCTTCTTTTTCCATCGCAAATGTACCTTTCGGGTCCGATGTCATGGCCACGATACTGTCAATAAGCTTTTGAATATAAGGATTCGTGGTTGCATAGCTTTTTTCTAAGCTTAAAAGATAGACTTCATTGGCTACATGTAAATAGTTATAAGGGTGTATTTCAACGATTTGAGCCAAATCAATCAGCAGGTCTTTATCATACTGAGACAGCTTCATACGCTTGGGTAAACTGTCGAGCTTGAGGGGTTGTTTGGATTTGAGAAAATCGTCAAGTTGTGTACTTGGAGGATTTAAAACCTGAGCTGAATAAATTTCTATTTCGGGCTGTGTCGGGACCGTGATAAAAAACAGAATATTGTCCAGTTCTATGCCGTAGGACTGAACCAAGTCGAATTTTGTTTGTTGTATGGCATTGAGCAAGATTGAAAGATGGTTAGCCGATTCAGACTTTATCGTAATTTTTATAGAAGATGGATCAAGGTTTAAATGGCCCACTTCATTTACAGATGTCAGTTTGAACTGCGCCAAGTCTTGACTTAAAGCCAGTAGGCTACGATAGCGCCATTTCGACACATTCCATCGATCATGCGCTGCAAGATATTGAGCAGAATATTCATCTTCGGCAAAAATACTACGCTGCGTAGAGACTGCGATATAGTCTATGGATAAATAGGGATTGAACGCCAATGTACATGCGTAAATATGGTCGTCTTGGTGCTGCTCATAGAGTTTGAAAAACTCCTGAATCAGCACATTTTTCAGTGCATTAATTTGATTTTGCATATTTTATTTTTCTTTCTAGTTTTGGAGGTGCTTGATCACCTCATCATTATTTTTTTTACTTTTGTGCATTAAAGCCCGAACTTAAAAGTTCGGACGATAATCAAAATTTTGGCTGGCAGCTTGATCGCGGAAAGGGCGAACCGCTTTTTTACTCAGCAATAGCGTATTAATAATATTGTTAGGAAACACTTGAATGTGGTTGTTGAACAACTCAACGTTGCGGTTAAAAATAGTAATCGCCGCACCGACATTTTCGTTTTGTTCTTCAATTTCATTCATCATTTTCAGATAAATTTCATTGGCTTTGAGCTCAGGATAATTTTCAACCACAACATTCAGGCTGCGCATCAGATCTTGATTTAAGGCTTCAATACGCTGTAATTGGCTGACATCGGTACTATTGACGTTCAAATTCATAATGTTTTGACGGAGTTCAGTGACTTTTGCCAAAGTCCCTTGTTCAAAATTGGAATATTGCTCAACCAAAGGCTGTAATCCATCTAAAATTTTGATTTTTTGACGTTCATAGCTAGCTACATCTGACCATGCACGAATGGTTGCATTGTGATGTCGGACAATGTTGTTGCGAATCATGATTGCGCCAATCACCAATACAATGATGATTAAAACAAAGATCAAAAGCCCCATAAAATTTTATCCTCAAGATAAAAGGTCGTAGTTTAAAACATTATTGTATGAAATCTATTTTAAAAACTGCGTTAAGTCGTTTTTCAAATTTTCTAAAGCATTTAATTTAAAGGTTCTGAGATGTCCACGCAATGCAGAAACATCCTGAATTCGTTTTGCTTTACTACTGACTTTAAATAAATCTGTAGAGCCAAGATAGCACATTATTCGGTGGCTCGGATGAAATAGCAGATCACCTTCACGGTTTTGAAAAAAATCCGCCAGTCGGAGGACAAAGCTCGGGCTGAGTAATTTAGCGATTTCCATTTGGTTATCGCCATAAAACTTTAATTTTTGATTGGTTTGAATATCGCTGCTGTGCCAAGGAAAACTATAGGGATAGCCAAAGTTTTTGCCTGTTGCAGATACGGCAAGCCCATGGATGCCAATATCAAAAACGAATACACCCCACAGGTCTTTATGGATTTCTTTGACCGTGACTTCAGCGCCGTCTTTGTCACGTACTTTCAGTTCATTCACATAGTGATAATGAAAGACCATGACCTGATGCTGTTGCTGATTTTCATCTTCCCAAACGGTGCTCGCAAAGGTCTGAATATCATTCGAAAGG
This sequence comes from Acinetobacter sp. YH12063, assembly GCF_013419715.1. NCBI lineage: Bacteria > Pseudomonadati > Pseudomonadota > Gammaproteobacteria > Moraxellales > Moraxellaceae > Acinetobacter > Acinetobacter sp. YH12063. The sequence continues at coordinate 48,524 of NZ_VOZO01000010.1, forward strand.
CTGCCTTGCTTAAACACGGGGAACATACGTTTAAGATTGCCAATAAATTGTAGATTATTCAGTGGCATCGAAATGTATTCAGGCTGTCGGTTAAAGGCCAGTTGGTATTTTTTTGCAATGCATTCGGTTTCTAAAAATGCAATTACATCTTCGATCGGATCATCTTTTTCATAGCTGATATACGCCCAAAACACCATGACCAATCCCGCAGCAAAGCAAAGCTGTGCCCAGCCATGATCGGGCTGAATCACAATAAACAGCATGAAGCCGATACCCAGTGCGGCTAAAGCCAGCGGCAGTAAATTTTCAAATTTGAGCGTAATGGGTGCATTCCATGGATGCAGTCCATCGAGGAGCTCTTGGTGTGTTTTTGCGTTTCGGCCTATATCCCATAGCCGAGCAATATTCTGAAAAACCGCAGCATTCTTCTTACGACGAATATGGATGGAGTGCTTTACAGAATCGATCGGCATGGGGACTAAGTCATCGCATGATTATTGATGGTTAATATTATCAATTAACATCGCATCACCATAACTAAAGAAGCGATATTGGCTTTCGACGGCATGGTGATAGGCATTCAAAATATTGTCTCGATTAGACAACGCTGACACTAACATGAGCAGGGTAGACTCAGGTAAATGGAAGTTGGTAATTAAACGATCGACCACTTTGAACTCATAACCAGGGTAGATAAAGATTTGCGTATCACCTGTCCAGCCCTTGAGTTCGCCGCCATTAGCTTGAGCGGCACTTTCAGTCGCGCGAGTCGCTGTAGTACCGACAGCAATGACTTTATTGCCACGTGCTTTTGTCTCACGGATTAAAGCCATAGATTCTTCTGACACGTCACACCATTCGCTGTGCATGATGTGATTTTCAATGTCATTGGTACGTACGGGTAAAAATGTGCCTGCACCCACATGCAAGGTAACAAAGGTTTTATTCACACCTTTGTCTGCCAATTTTTTGAGTAGCGCTTCATCAAAATGTAAGCTTGCTGTTGGTGCTGCAACTGAAGCCAATTTGGTCGGATCGTTAAAAACAGTTTGGTAACGTTCGGTATCAATCGCTTCTGCTTCACGGTTAAAGTAAGGCGGAATCGGTAAAGCACCGTATAAATCTAAAACTTGTAAAATAGGCTGTGAAAATTCCACAACAAATAAGTTTTCATGACGGCCTTGAACGGTCACTTTAACTTCGTCTGGACCAATAAATAATTCCGCACCTTCTTTAGGCGTATTGCTGGCTTTAATGTGGCAATGTGCGGTTTTTGGGTCAAGAATACGTTCAACCAAGACTTCAACTGCACCGCCAGTTGCTCGTTTGCCTTTCAAGCGGGCTTTCATTACTTTGGTATCGTTCAGTACCAATAAGTCACCTTCATTGAGCAAGTCTAAAATGTCAGTGAAATGATGGTCGTGATATTCACCATTGATGTCGAGATGGAGCAGGCGTGATGCACTACGTGTTTCAAGCGGATAGCGGGCAATGAGTTCGTCCGGGAGATTGAAGTTAAAGTCAGAAAGTTGCATGTTTAAGAAATCTGAAAAGGGGGATAATGAAATTTGGCTTAGTATAAGCTTTTTTGGGTTTTAACGCTGAAATTGATGGATTATCCATCTAAAAAATCTTATACGGTTTATTTTTAATCAAATGAGAACATCATGCGTTGACAAGTTTTTGAAACAGTTTATTATACGTTTCAACACCTTCCCGAGGTGGTGAAATTGGTAGACGCGGTGGATTCAAAATCCACTATCAGAGATGATGTGTCGGTTCGAGTCCGACCCTCGGGACCAGATATTTGGAAAAGCCCTCAAGCACTATAAGACTTGAGGGTTTTTTTATGTCTAGAATTAATAACTTATATCAAATCCCTAGAAAATTTTCAATGATTCCATTAGCTACATATCAGGTGGTCACTTCGTAAAATGAGTACCTGAATTTTGTTTGGGTACTCATGGTGGAATCAGATGCTAAGCTTAAATTATTAGATCAATACAATAATCAAATGTGATTGATCGGGTGTCTTATAGGGCTTGTAGTATTTAAAAGATTTATTAACTATCTAAAGCTACTTTGATGACATCTGCAATTGTCTCAGTGTTGACACCTCTTTTTCGAGCATTCTCAGAGTGGAACCAAGTTGCTAAGTCTTTATTGCCTTTAGATGCATTGCAGCCAACACAGCACAATGCAATATTGGTTAAGGTTGTAATTCTTATATCGTTGATAATGTGTTCCCAAGACTTCTTGTTGGCTCTTTCAGTGCCAAACTTTTTGCCGCAATATACACAGCACAGGTCTCGCTCCGAGACCGCATCTTCTATGTGCTTTGGTATTCCCCATGAATTTGCCATTTTAGGTTTTCCTTATTTTATGGCTGTAGTTGAATGAAAAATCCTAACCTTTGATAAATCACATTCATAAAATTTAGAGCAAAGTATTAAATGAAAGAGTTGTCATAACACTATATAAATGAGGGTATAAAAAAACCAGCGCCGAAGCGCTGGTTTTTTTACATCACTAACTTAAGTTAGTTTTGCATCAACTTATTGAGCAGCATCAAGAGCAGCATTCAAAGTTGCGCTTGGACGCATTACAGCATTTACTTTCGCTGTATCTACAGCGTAGTAACCACCGATGTCCGCAGCTTTACCTTGAACTTCAGCAAGTTCTGCAACGATTTTTTCTTCGTTGTCAGCAAGAGCTTGAGCAAGAGGAGCGAATTTCGCTTTAAGATCTGCATCTTCGTCTTGCGCAGCAAGTTCTTCAGCCCAGTATTTAGCAAGGTAGAAGTGGCTGCCACGGTTGTCTAGTTCGCCAGTACGACGTGATGGAGACTTGTCATTGTCAAGCAATTTACCAGTCGCAGCATCAAGCGTATTTGCAAGAAGTTTAGCTTTCGCGTTGTCTTCTTTGATGCCCATTTCTTCAAGAGAAACAGCAAGCGCCAAGAACTCGCCTAAAGAATCCCAACGTAAGTGGTTTTCTTCTACAAGTTGTTGTACGTGTTTAGGCGCAGAACCACCCGCACCAGTTTCGTACATGCCGCCACCAGCCATTAGAGGCACGATAGAAAGCATTTTCGCAGAAGTACCCAATTCCATAATCGGGAATAAGTCTGTTAGGTAGTCACGTAGGATGTTACCAGTTACAGAAATTGTATCTAGGCCACGAGCAACACGTTCAAGTGTATAACGCATAGCACGTACTTGAGACATGATTTGAATGTCTAAACCAGTAGTGTCGTGCTCTTTCAAGTAAGTTTGAACTTTCTTGATGAGTTCGTTTTCGTGTGGACGGTACGGGTCAAGCCAGAAGATCGCAGGCATTCCTGAGTTGCGTGCACGAGTCACAGCAAGTTTCACCCAGTCACGGATTGGAGCGTCTTTCACTTGGCACATACGCCAGATATCGCCTTCTTCCACGTTTTGTGACATCAACACTTCACCAGTTTCTAGGTCGGTGATGTTTGCAACACCCGCTTCAGCGATTTCGAAAGTTTTGTCGTGTGAGCCGTATTCTTCAGCTTTTTGCGCCATCAAACCAACGTTAGGTACAGTACCCATAGTGCGTGGGTCAAAGTTACCATTCCATTTACAGAAATTGATCATTTCTTGGTAGATACGCGCGAAAGTAGATTCAGGCATTACAGCTTTACAGTCGTACTGTTTGCCGTCAGCACCCCACATTTTACCGCCACCACGGATCATTGCGGGCATAGATGCATCTACAATTACGTCATTAGGTGAGTGGAAGTTAGTGATGCCTTTTGCAGAATCAACCATTGCAAGTGCAGGACGGTGTTCTTGGCAAGCATGTAAGTCAGCAATGATTTCTTCACGAAGAGAAGTCGGAAGAGTTTCAATTTTTTCGTAAAGACCAGACATACCATTGTTGATGTTAATACCTAACTCATCAAACAATTTGCCGTGTTTTTCGAATGCATCTTTGTAGTAAATCTTCACACAGTGACCGAAAACGATTGGGTGAGACACCTTCATCATGGTCGCTTTTACGTGTAGAGAGAACAAAATGCCTGCTTCTTTACAATCATCTAATTCTTTTTCATAGAAGTCGCAAAGTGCTTTTTTGCTCATGAACATTGAGTCGATGATTTCGCCGTCTTGAAGCGCAACTTTAGGCTTAAGAACAACAGTTTCACCAGACTTAGTGATCAATTCCATTTTTACATTGCGAGCGCGGTCTAAAGTCATAGACTTTTCGCCGTGGTAGAAGTCACCTTCGTCCATGTGAGAAACGTGAGTTTGTGACCACTGTTTCCATTCGCTCATAGAGTGCGGATGTTTCTTCGCGTAATTTTTTACTGCAGTAGGCGCACGACGGTCAGAGTTACCTTCACGAAGTACAGGGTTTACAGCAGAACCTAGGCATTTGCTATAACGCGCCTTGATTTCTTTTTCTTCCTCAGTCGCTGGGTTTTCTGGGTAGTTCGGAACTGCAAAACCTTTAGACTGTAATTCTTTAATGCAAGCAGTTAATTGGCCAACTGAAGCACTGATGTTCGGAAGTTTGATAATGTTTGTGCTTGGATCTTGGGTTAATTGTCCAAGCTCTGCCAAGTTATTTGGCACCTTTTGTTCTTCGCTTAGGTAGTCTGAAAATTCAGCGAGTACACGTGCTGCAACTGAGATATCGCGTTTAACGATTTCAACGCCAGCAGGTTTAGTAAAGGTTTCAATGATCGGCAGCAGAGAGTAAGTCGCCAATAATGGCGCCTCGTCGGTCAGTGTGTAGATGATAGTTGACTTTCCACCAGCCATATATAGCCCCTTGCTTTAGATTGTGTCTTTGAGGTTCGAGCTTGTGGCTCGCCTCTATGAACCGATTTGCTTAAATAAAACTATGAAAGTATCGGGGTTCATTGCTTTTCAGTCAACGCAAGATCCTGTGATGTGGTCATTTCGTAGAAAAATGATACAAAAGAAGTGCAGTTTGACGCCCAATTTTAGCGCAAAACCGAGAAGGGAAATATTGAAAGCTTGTTATTCATAGCTTAAAGCTATTGAACAATTAAATTTATATCATTTTTTGGGGGCTGATCTGTTCTTTATGGCTCGTTCAAGTTTTAGTTGTAAAGCAAAGCATTTGATAGGTCAAACCGAATGCCTTAACTTTTAGGTGTAGATTTGGTGCGGAAGTTCGAAAATTAGTCAGGATTGTGGACTTTATTAAAGAACGACGTGAGTTTGATGCTCCGTTTGACTTTGAAGGCTCGCGGAATGTTTATGCGATAACTTATATATCTGATGAATAAGGCATGGCACTTTTTCAGCTTCAGTCATTTGGGTGAATGAGTTCATGTGCATTAGAAGCATGAAACGAATCTTTAGCTCAGTTTAATAAAGTAAAAGCGAGCAAGTATGGTTTAATGCTCAAATGACACACACAACTGATAAAAACTAATAAATTAGTCTAATAGAAAAGATTAATAATAGATTCATTTAGTGTAGCTGACTGAAACGAGCATCCTGATGAGCAATCTGGTCATAGAATAGTCATAAAACTCACTATTTTTTGTGATGTAGTTAAAGAAAATTAAACCCAGTTTTTTAGGTCTTATGTAAGTGAATATTTCTTTTGGTCATGTTTTTAGTTTGAATAAAACGCGAAAAGTACGATTTAAAATAAACAGTCAATAAAATTTAAATTAATTTAAGTTTCTAATTTTATTGTTTTAATTTTTGTTTTACCTTTAATGTTATGTTCTTTATAGATATTTTTATTTTCTAATTGGATGAAAGTTCGATTAAATAGCGCATTCGTAAATGATGTTTGTTTTTTTGTTGGGTTTTGTTATTGAGTGTTTGGGCTATTTTTGCTATTAATCTTGAACAGAACAGTTGGTTTTTATCTTTAAGATAAACCCTGAGGAGAGCAACGGGATGGCTTTACGTTTACTGGATATTGGTACACAAACCGAATTATTAACTGCCTGTCGTTTGTCTTTATTGATGGGGGTTTATACGGACGACAACCGCATTGCAGAATTTTTAAAGTTTGCGCGTGGTATTGTGCAAGTCGATAATGCTGTCCTCGCATTTAAAAATGAACCTTATATATGGTATGCGTCAGAGCACATATTTAAGGCCTTTATGGCCGAAGCTGATGATGATCGTCTAGATCAGTTTTTTGCTGAACATTCTCGTATAGACCGAGACGCTGAAAATTACCAAGCTTATTCCAACTATATGCAAGAACTTGGATTAGGGCATCAGCGTCTAGTCGCTTTCGATTTAAAATATGATCAAGACTCTATTGGTAAAGTGATTTTGTTTGATGATCAAGTCACTGCATTTGAAGCCAAACAATTAAAGATCGTTGAAGAATTTGTACAAAGTCTAGTCAATATTATTCAGCTTCGCGTTGAAAATGCTGAATTAAAAGAAGCCTATGAACAGCAGTCGGCACTTAATTTTAGTAAGACTAAATTTTTCCAAATTATTGCGCATGATTTAAGAGCACCTTTTCATGGTCTACTTGGATTTTCTGAAGTTTTGGCACAGGAGCGTCATACCTTAGATGATTCGAGTGTGCAAAATATTGCAGACTATTTATATGACACCACACAATCGACGTATAACCTCTTAGAAAGCCTGTTGAACTGGGCCATGGCAGAAGGTGGTCGCTTTGTTTATCACCCGATTAATTTTGATTTACATCAGTCTGCAAAAATCGTCAGTGATGTTTTAAATAGCTTGGCTGTGAAGAAAAATATTCGACTGATCAATGCCGTGCCTGAAGGCATTAAAGTCAATGCAGATATCAATATGATCACATCAGTGATGCAAAACTTGGTGTCAAACGCATTGAAATTTACCCATACCGATGGTAGAGGTGTGGTGACGATTTCTGCCGAACGAGATGGCGAACGGATTTTATTCACTATTCAAGATACTGGATTGGGGATGACCCAAGCTCAGATTGATGATTTATTTCAGCAAAAACTGACGGTTAGTATTAAAGGTACGGCAGGAGAACGTGGTACGGGGTTGGGTTTAGTCCTTTGTAAACGTTTTGTGGACTTAAATCAGGGTGAAATTGTGGTGAACTCGAAAGAAGGTGAAGGCACACAATTTAAAGTCTGGTTGCCACAGGCGACGAGCCTGCATCAAACCCTAAATACCGAGAGCAGCAGTGCACAGAAAGATGCGACCTTAAAAGATGCGACCTTAAGCGAACTTTAAAGTGCGTCTATTGGTATAAAAGCCTAAAAATACTTTTCCCTAAGCGTTATCAACTGTTATAACTAGAAAAAAATCACGCTAGGGTTTGTGAAATGAATGCGGAGCAATTGCAGAAAACATTACGTGCCAGTCAATATGCTGAACAGGTGCTCGGAATCCATCAGGCCAGTTTAGAACAAGACTATGCAATTGATCAGTTTCAAACCTCGCTCAGTACAGCACAAATTCAACATTTTGTCGCAAGCAGCCTCGCTGATATCCAAGATGAAAATAGCTGGATGCGTGCAATTCGTGTGCTGCGCGCACGCCTCATGTTCCGTTGGATTTGGCAAGATGCCAATCAACTCACCGATGTCGTCACCTTAACTCGAGAGCTTTCAGACTTTGCCGATGCGTCCATCTGTGCGGCAAAAGATTTTGCACTAAAGCCGTTGATTGCGAAATATGGCGAACCGCTAAGCTATAAGGGGAAAGTTCAAGACCTGATTGTGGTTGCCATGGGAAAACTGGGTGCGCAGGAACTTAATCTTTCAAGTGATATTGATCTTATTTTTGCCTTTGATGAACAGGGTGAAACCAACGGTCGAAAATGTATCGATGTACAGCAGTTCTGTATTTTATGGGGCCAGAAATTAATTTACTTGCTTGACCATATTACCGCAGATGGTTTTGTCTTCCGTGTAGATATGCGCCTTCGCCCATGGGGTGATGGTTCTGCCTTGGCAATCAGTCATGCGGCATTAGAAAAATATTTAAGCCAGCATGGACGCGAATGGGAGCGCTATGCCTGGATTAAGGCACGGATCGTCACGGGCGGTAAAGAAGGCGCCGAGTTACTGGAAATGACCCGACCTTTCGTCTTCCGCAAATATGTTGATTACACCGCTTTCGAAGCCATGCGTGAAATGAAAGCCATGATCGAACGTGAAGTGCTACGTCGTAATATCGAAGATGACATTAAACTCGGTGCAGGCGGAATTCGTGAAGTAGAGTTTATTGTTCAAGTTTTTCAGCTCATCTATGGAGGTTCAAAACTCGAGCTGCAAGACCGTCAATGTTTAGTGAGTCTGCATCATTTAGGTGAAGTTGGATTATTAGAAAAAACCGCGGTTGCTGATTTAGAAGATGCGTATTTATTTTTACGTCGTATTGAACATGCGATTCAAGCACTCAATGATCAGCAAACCCAATCGTTGCCACATGAGCCTGAACCACGCCAGCGCATTTTAGATACTTTAGGTTTTGCAACCTGGGATGACTTTTTGAATGTGCTCAATCAGAAACGTGCCAAAGTCATTTACCAGTTTGAACATCTTATTAAAGAAAAAGAACCCGATCCATTACTAGAAAGTTTTAGTCATTTAGAAGCACAGTTAAATGATGTTTTAGATGATGATGCCAAAAATTTAATTCACGAATTTTGGTATGGGCATGCGCTGAAAAAATTACCTGCCAAAGCTGTACAGCGTTTAAAAACTTTTTGGCCACATCTCATTGAAGCGATATTACAGTCAGATAAACCTCAGGTAGCCTTACTACGTCTCATGCCTTTGGTAGAGTCGGTGCTGCGCCGTACGGTCTATTTGGTGATGCTGATTGAGAGCAAAGGGGCATTACAACGATTAGTGAAAATGGCAACAGTGAGTCCTTGGATCTGCGAAGAATTGACGCATTATCCCGTGCTGTTGGATGAGTTTTTATCGATGGATTTTGAGCTGCCAAAGCGTAAAGATTTAGAAGACTCTCTACGTCAACAACTGCTTCGAATTGAAATTGATCAAGTTGAAGATCAGATGCGTGTTCTTCGATTATTTAAAAAATCCAATGTCTTAGCAGTAGCTGCTAGTGATGTTTTGGCCGAAAGCCCGTTGATGAAAGTATCGGATGCATTGACCGATATTGCTGAAGTGTCTGTGAATGCAACCTTGCATTTGGCATATCAAATTGTTGCCAAAAAACATGGCTATCCAATCGATGCAGAAGGGCAACGTTGTTCGATTGATCACACGGCTTTTGCGGTAATTGGCTATGGCAAGGTGGGTGGCATCGAGCTGGGTTATGGTTCGGACTTGGATTTGGTGTTTATTCACTATATGGATGAACAAGCCGATACTGATGGACAGAAACCAATTAGTGGCTTTGAATTTGCCATGCGGGTTGCACAAAAATTTATGTCCTTAATGACCACGCAAACCCTAGATGGCCGAGTGTATGAAGTGGATACACGTTTACGACCTTCGGGAGAGGCGGGGTTATTGGTGACTAGCTTAAAAGCTTTTGAGCAATATCAACATAAAAATGCTTGGGTCTGGGAGCATCAAGCTTTGGTACGTGCCAGAACGATTGCAGGTGAGCACAGTTTGCGGATTGAAATTGAAAACTTGCGTTGCAATATTTTGACTCAGCCACGAGATGAGAACAATGTTCGTGCAGAAGTGCTCAAAATGCGCAAAAAAATGAAAGACCATCTAGGTTCTTCTAAAGAGCAGCAAAAAGAAGGAATTTTTCATTTAAAACAAGATGCAGGTGGTATCGTTGACATCGAATTTATGGCACAGTATGCAGTATTAGCATGGAGTGGGTCGAATCCCGATCTCGCCCATTACTCTGACAACGTACGAATCCTTGAGGATGCCGCAAGAACGGATTGCTTATCCAGCGCCGATGCGACAGCATTGATTCAAGCTTATCTCCGTGAACGAGCCGAGAGCCACCGTTTAGCACTTGCGAATCAATCCATGCAAGTTTCAGCTGACGATTGGCACGATACCCGAGTGGTCGTTTGCAAGCTATGGCAAAGATTAATTGATCCAACTGCAACGTTTGCATTGGATAAAAATGACTGTGTATAAAAATTTGGAGTGTGTGCCATGAACTTGGCTGATCGTGATGGTTTTATTTGGCAAGATGGACAATTGGTTGACTGGCGTGAGGCAAAAACTCACGTATTAACACATACATTGCATTACAGCATGGGTGTGTTTGAAGGCGTCCGTGCTTATGAAACTCCGAATGGAACGGCTATTTTCCGTTTAAAAGAACACACTAAGCGTTTATTGAATTCTGCAAAAATTTATCAAATGAAAGTCCCATTTGATCATGCAGCATTAGAACAAGCTCAAATTGATGTGGTTCGTGAAAACAAATTGGCTTCTTGCTACCTACGTCCAATTATTTTTATTGGTTCAGAAAAATTAGGTATCGCAGCAACTGACAATACCATTCATGCCGTTGTTGCTGCATGGAGCTGGGGTGCTTACCTTGGTGATGAAGCTATGGCGAAGGGTATTCGTGTTAAAACGTCTTCATTTACGCACCATCATCCAAACGTGACCATGTGTAAAGCAAAAGCATCTGGTAACTATACTTTGTCCATTCTTGCACACCAAGAAGTGGCACATGCTGGCTATGACGAAGCAATGTTACTCGACCCACAAGGTTATGTATGTCAAGGTTCAGGCGAAAACGTATTCTTAGTTCGTGATGGCGTGATTCATACTCCTGACATCGCGGGTGGTGCACTTGATGGTATTACCCGTCAAACCATTATTACGATTGCGAAAGACCTTGGTTTTGAAGTGGTTGAACGTCGTATTACACGTGACGAATTCTATATCGCTGATGAAGCATTCTTCACAGGTACTGCTGCTGAAGTGACGCCAATCCGTGAATATGATGACCGTCAAATTGGTGAAGGTTGTCGTGGTCCAATCACTGAGCAAATCCAAACTGCATTCTTTAATGCGGTTCAGGGTAAAGACCCTAAATATGCGCACTGGTTAACTTACGTAAAATAAGCTGATCGGTTAAGATGAAAAGGCGAAACTAAGTTTCGCCTTTTTTATTGGCTTGAAGACATTGAATTTTTGGGAAAGTGACTATGCATATTGTTTATGTCAGTGATGGTAAAGCAGGACATCGCTCACAAGCTTTGGGTTTATTTAAAGCCATGCAGCGCCAATCTCAGGAAGCAGTCACATTTCAAGAAATTTCAATTGATGATTTGCCTATAGTGACACTTATTTCTGCGCTATTTAGCCATCAGCTTCATGCCGTAGAACACGAGCCAACTTATATTTTTGGCGTCGGCAGCCATACACATTTTCGAGTATGGCTGTTAGGCAAAGTGTATAACAAAGCCAAAACTATTATTTTAATGAAGCCAAGCTTGCCGTTTGCATGGTTTGATTATGCAGTAATTCCACAGCACGATGGTATTCAGGCATCAAATAAAGTACTGACCACACAGGGTGCGTTAAATCCTATTGTGAATGAGGAGCGGCATCAGCATGGTCGAATCCTGATCGCTTTGGGTGGCTCGTCAAAACGCCATCAGTGGAATGCAGCTAAAGTACTTCATGCAATTGAACAGATAGTCGAGCAGAATCCAAATTCAGAAATCATTTTGACCACTTCACGGCGCACACCACAAGCGTTTTTAGCAGAATTAAAACAGTTAAAGAATATTGAAAAAGTACAGATTTTCCCAGTTGAAGACACCCCGCAAGGTTGGATTTTTGAAGAAATGCAAAAAGCCGAAGCGGTTTGGGTAACTGAAGATAGTGTTTCAATGATTTACGAGGCTCTCACCGCGGGTTGTAAAGTCGGGGTGATTGAAGTGGATCGGTTGAAGGAAGATCGGATTACCAAGTCTGTAGATGAAATTTTAAAACAAGGTTTGGTGTCGTTACAGACCACTTTAACTGATTTGAATCTCGCTACCGAATTTAAAGAAACTGACCGTATCGCCAAAAAGATTGTACTCGGTCCCTAAAGTATAGATAATACCCGACGAAAAATTTCTACCAACATTTCAGTCTAACTAGACAATGTTTGAATAATATTAAAGGGTTGTCAGGTCATGCTAAAAACCTATTTGTTTCCGCTTTTACTTTCGATTGGGTTTTGTATTGGCTTAGGTTTTTGGGACTATTTATCTGAAATCAAAGATGCTCCTTTATTCTTTGTTTTGGTTCTTTCGAGTACGTTTTTTTTCATTGCTGTAAAACAATTACATAGTCGTATTTTTAAGTACATTTTCCTTGCGCTGTTTTTTGTCATTAGCTTGTATATTGCAAGTGGGACGGGGTTCTTACAAGGGCACATGTCTTTGGGAATCGTGGCATCGATGTTCCAAAGCAATACCAATGAAGCCTTTGAATTTTTATCTGTAGTTAATCCTAAATATATTGTTTTTGCCTTAATTATTTTTTTAAGTCTCTGTTTTTATATTTTATTTTTTAATCAAGCTAATCAGGGAAATTATCGCAAGCTGATTTTGGCACTTATCTTTATTGCTAACGGCGTCAGTGTGTTTGGTGTTCAAACTGCACTGGCGACGGTTAAATATAAACAAGAAGAGGCCAAGCTCCTTGAAGATAATGTGCAAGATGTCGATTGGCAAATTCAGCAGGTGAATGCTAGCTATGATAATCAAGTGATTATCATTGGTGAGAGTGTTCAGCGAGATCATTTATCACTTTACGGTGCGAAAGAAGATACCACGCCTTTTTTAAATCAGATGCCACTAGATGTTGTAGATCATTACATCGCGACAGCACCAAATACGGTAACCAGTCTGACTCGAACGCTGACTTTGGTCGATCAAAACCGTGAACCTCAAATTGCAAAAAATGTGGTGACGCTTGCAAAACAAGCTGGCTATAACACCATGTGGATTTCAAATCAGGGATTTATGGGGAAAAATGATACGGCAATTTCTAAAATTGCGATTCATGCCGATCATCAGTTTTTTCTGAAAAGTGGTAACTATATGTCGAGTAATATTGATGACGACAAATTGGTCGAAATATTACAGGCCCAGTTAAAAAAATATGCTAATCAAAAAAATGTAATTTTTATTCATATGATGGGTTCACATCCGGATGCTTGTGAACGTCTGTTTAAGGCACCACGTATGTATGCGAATAAACCTGAAACGATTAATTGTTATTTATCTTCGATCAATAAGTTGGATCACTTTATAGAACAGATATATACCTCTTTGAAGGCTGATCAGCGTAGTTTCAGTGTGACCTATTTTTCTGATCATGGTATGACCGTGGATGAAGATTCATATCATGTAGATAATGAATTTAAAGATAATTATCAGGTTCCATTTTTTGTATTACGTAGCGATGCGCAGGCCAAAAACCACTATAACAAGACTGTGAGTGCCTATGATTATATGCATATTTATGCAGATTTATTGGGGGTGAAAACACCATTATTAGATCCTAAAAAATCGTTGGCGAATATCGAAGACAATCAAAATGTCACCGTTTTTGATTGGGATGATTATGTGCCATATAAAAAATTAAATGAAAGCGAAGCGCAATGATTTACAGCAAAAAATAAAAATGAATTGATTTTTTTTGTTTTATTTGTAAGTCTTAGCAGAATTGATAAATCACTTTTAATTTGTTGTTAGAGGTTATTTATAATTGAATTACCCAGGTAAGATTAAGAAAGAAATTTTAATTATGTTAAAATATGATTGCAGAGTTAACTTATGAAAATATTACATATCAATAATTTTGCTTTTAAAAAATCTGGGGCTGAATTTTATAATACAGACAGAAAAATTTCGGCAGGTTTGATTTTAAATGGTCATCATGTTTATGACTTCTCTTTTCATGATATGGCTTATTATGGCACCATTTGGCGCACTAAAAAAGTTGGTAAAAAATGGGCAAATCAAGAAGTATTAAAAGTTGTAAAAAATTTTGAACCAGATTTAATCCTAATAGGCCATTCATCATTATTGAGTACGGAAACGTTAAAACAAGTTAAAGCACAATATCCCAAAACGAAAGTAGCATTTTGGTATGTTGATTGGATTTGCGTAGATAAGAAAGCGAATTTTATTAAAGAATGGTCGCCTTATTTAGATTGTATTTTTGTCACCACAAGTGGTGAGTTATTAAAGACTTTAGGAAATGGCAATAAAGTGGCTTATATGCCAAATATGAGTCTGGATGCTGTTGATAGTCTAAAAAATTTTGAAAAAAATGAATTTGTGAATGAATTGGTCTTTTGTGGTTCATCTTCTGATGTGGAACGTACTCAATTTATTCGTAGTTTGCAACAAAAAATTAAACATATTCCTACACGTTATTGCGGTTTTGATGAAGATCCAAAAGTTTTTGGTGCGGAATATTTTAAAGTTTTAAGTCAATCCCGTATGGGCTTAAACTATTCACGTGCGAATTCATTAGATTTATATACATCAGATCGTATTACACAACTGACAGGTAATGGGTTATTGACCTTCACACCTCATATTCCTGGATTTGAGACGTTATTTTCAGATAAAGAAGTGGTGTATTTTAGTGATGTTGATGATTTAGCAAATAAGGTTCAATATTATGTGAATCATCCCGAGGAAGCAAAAGTGATTGCTGAAGCTGGTTGGAACAGAACGCATTCTAGCTATAGTTCAAAACGTGTCACAAAGTTCATGTTAGAGACTATTTTCTCACAGCCTTATACCGAAGACTATGAATGGAAGGATCATGTTTTCAGTTGCTAAGTTAGAGTCAGCAGAGTATTTGGGGGCGGGAGCAAATCGTTATTGCGTGATTTCACCTTCCGATCCTCAGGTGTGTTTAAAAATAGATTTACCTCCAGAACAACGTCAAATTAAGAATTTTCGCCAAAAAATCCAACGCTTTTTAAGCGCTCATTTTTATCGGTTTAATGAAAATTACATTGAATGGAGTGCATATCAGCGTTTAAAAAGACGTATTGATGAGCATGAATTACATCAATTTATTGCCTCTTGTTTGAAGTTAGAAGTTGTTCATGCACAACTAATTCTTAGTTGTGAGTTAATTCGGGATGAGCAAGGTGAGGTATCGCTTAGTCTTCATCATTATCTCAAGCATCAAATACCATTGAATATAGAGGCTGTATGTCACTCGATTGATCAGTTAACGGATTGGCTAATTCAACATAATATTCCACTATTTGATTTAAACTCGGGTAATTTAGTTGTTCAACATCATCGAGGTGGACTTAGATTAAAATGTATTGATGTTAAATCAACATTAAAGAGTAAGGAGATTATTCCATGGTCTTATTGGTCTGATTTCTTAATGCATAAAAAACTTCGTCGCCGTGCAGAGCGTCTCAAGCAGTTGATACAAAAAAATATGAAGTCGGAGTAATCATGAAAATTGTACAGGTCATGGCAACGAATGGTGGTATGGGGGGGTTGGAAAAACATACATTAGATTTATGTCGTGGATTGGCGCAAAGTCATGAAGTTCATTTAATTGCAGATCGTTCCTATCAACAAAAACTAAGTGGTCATATCACACTACATCCATTTGATTTTTCTAGAAGTCGCTGGAATCCGTTTCTCATTTATGCGTTAGTTAAACAAATAAAGCAACTTCAACCAGACGTTTTACATGTTCAGGCAAGTAAAGCAGCAAGTATTTTAGCACCGTGGTTAAAGCAGTTTTCTTGTAAAAAGATTGTCACCGTACATGGGATGAAAAGTAATTTAAAACCATTCATGGCGTTTGATGACATCATTGCTGTGAGTGGGAAAATTAAAGCAAAATTTCCGATTTCAAAATCAGTTCATGTGATTTGGAATGGTGTAGATCAAGATATTAATCAAATTAATAATAAAGTGAAATGTGAAAATCAGCCTACCATTGCCTTGGCGATTGGTAGATTGGAAACAGTGAAAGGCTTTCATATCCTGATTGATGCTTGGAAAAATATCAATGCTGAATTATGGATTGTAGGGGATGGGACTCAGTACCAATCGCTGAAAACTCAGATCGACCAACTTAACTTAAATGATCGTGTAAAACTATTGGGTTTTCGGTCAGATATTTCTGATTTACTTGCTCAGGTAGATTGCTTCGTAATTTCTTCTTTAAAAGAAGGTGGTCCTATTACTTTGGCTGAAGCTCTATTGAGTCACGTACCAACTCTATCGACTGATGTTGGGATGGTGCCTGACTTTATTGATGGGCAGTTTATCTGTGAACCGAATTCGAGTGAACAGATGGCGAACTTGATATCGAGGGAATTAAAACCTAGAGCTGAAATGCTCCCTCTATTCGAAGCAGCATTTATAAAAGCAGAGCAAAACCTAAAATTTGAATCAATGTTGCAGCAAACTGAAAATTTGTATCAAAATTAAGTTAAAGTTTTTTAGGGGTTTCACGAATTGCGTCTATCACAATATGTTGGTTAAAAATATTAAAGGTATGACAGCCATTATCATTCGGGTGCCACTCACTATCTAATTTCATCCAAAATTTCTCTTCGTAGTGTTCTGGAGAAAGTTTTGTAACTTCATTGAGGTCTAAGCTGCCACCATAGCGTTTCAGAGAGTCCTGTGATGGGCGGACTAATTTATTGTTGATCATGCTCAAGTGACCACCTGGGCGATATTGCACAATGCCTTTTTTAACTGGGTTTTGAGGATGTGGTTGCCAATCACTACTCAGTAGATTCTCACTGTAAAAAATATGGAGTTCATTACCATATTTTTTTGATTTTTGATTTTTAATCGCGGTAAATAGATACCACATTCCATTTTGATAATACGGTGTAGTATCTGCAGCATTTATATGACTTATTAATGTACGATCAAATTCCCAAGAATATGGAAAATTTGTACATTTCCATAACTCGATACTTTGGTTGGCTGCACTTTCAGGAATCATGTACCAAATATCTTCATGTTTGAATATACAAGGATAAGAAAGGTGATAAGAGCACTGAATAATTGGAGTAGGTGGACTGTATTGACCGTCCTGAAAAACTTCCATGACAGATAAATAACCAACAGGATGCTCAGGTGAAACTTCTTCAATAAAAATATATGTACGTCCATTTTCTTCTACAATAAATGGATCGGCATAAACGTGCCCTTCAGGTGCATGAATTTCATGTAAGGATAGAATTTGCTGGGGTTCAAAAGGCAACTGTAGTTGGCCAAAGCGTAGGTACCATCTAGAGTTAAATTTTAACTCTCTTTTTTTTTGTAGAAATGAAAACCATTTTTTAACAATAAACCGCATATATAACTCTATTTTTAATTAAGATTCTCTAACAATTGAATAGTTAGACATACAAATGATATGATTTAGCTATCAATTTAGCATTTATTTTTAATCAGTTCATGAAAAAATATGTGATTTCTATCGAGAAAGAAAATAGTGAACGACTAGTAGATTTTTTTAAGCAAAGAATATTTAGAAATTCAAGTTCATTTAATAAAATTGGGGTAGTTGGTAAAAAATTAACAGTTGATGAGTATTTTCATTTGGGGGTATTAGGAAAAAGTAGACCTTTAACGCCAGGTGAATTAGGTTGTACACTGTCTCATTTAAAAGCTTATCAAGACTTTTTAGATACAGATGCTAATTTGGCATTTGTATTTGAAGATGATGCAATTTCACTATTAAGTGAGATTGATTTTGATGAGTTCTATTCACATATAGAAAAATTGAGCTTAAATTCTACATTTTTTCTTAGCTTAGGTGGTATTCAACTCAGTTGTGCTAAAAATGTGTATGGTAGATTTATTGAGCAAAAAATATTTGAGCGAAATATATTAAAGATCCATCCTTTATTTATTGAAAATATGACCTCTACATATGCTTATGTTTTAGATCGTAAGATGGCTGAAATTTTACTCCAATATCACAAATCACCCAAATTATGTGATCAATGGGGAGGGGTGATTGTAAAATATCCATATGTAAATTTTTATGCCTCTTACCTTTTTGATCATCCGCCTCTAATAGATGCAGTTACAGATAGTTATTTACAAAAGGAAAGAGAACAGATTCAGTTAATAAAAAATAAGAAAAAAAGTTATGTTAAAAAATATAAAAAGAAAGTTCTGAAAATATTCTTAAGTAAGTATAAATGATTGAATACGAATAATTTATTCTGTTTTTATAAAATTATATCCTACTTTATTTCTAAATAAAATTTCATGTAAATATAAAGTAGGTCAAATTTTTAGTTAACAGTTTATAAAATTTCTATACTATTTAATTTTTTAAAAGAGACTTTAGAGTGTTTTAAGAGTCCTTTTCCGCATTACCCTTTAACACCATGTAAATCAAACCTACAAAAATTAATAATGCACCTGCAAGGCTGCTGACACAAAATAGAACAATGCGGTTATAGGTAGTTAAGTTAAATAATTCGTTGGCTAAAATGTAGCGCATGAACAACCATTGTACGACAGAAAAAACAATCAACACGATTGCACGACGACGGACTTCAGGACGCATAGCCATAGGAGAATCACTTAAAGTGGAAATTGAGGCTATTATGCCACTGTCGATAATTGATCTCAATTAAATAAGATTAATTCAAGCCTGCGGAACACAACTCTAAAGGTTGAGATGTTCTTAGATCACCTTTATTTGCGGTACATATTGATATTGCCAAAGCAGACCCGAAAACGTTTATAAGACCAGATATACTGTTCTGGTGCTTGGTTAATGATGTCTTGCATGGCAATGTTGAGCGTGTCGACAGAACATTGTAAGTCTTTAGATAAAATCTCGTCTGATAAGGTTTGGCAATGCACATCAAAGTACTGTAGGTTAGGTTGTCGGATACAACTTAATCCAATGACATTGCATTGGGTTTTTGCAGCAAGTTTGGAAACCAGCGTGATCGATAAAGTATTTTGCCCAAAAAAATTGGAATAAATACCGCTAGAAGACTTCGGTAAATGGTCTGGTAAAATGACCGTTAGGCCACCTTGTTTCAAATGTTTAAAAATGGCACGGACCCCCGTTTCATCTGTCGGGACTAAGGTTGCATTAAACTTCTCACGTGCTTCTAACAGATACCGATTGATTCCTTTATTTTTATTTGGTTTATACATAATCATGGGTTCTGTATACAGATTCAGCCATGCATTGAGTAGTTCCCAACAGCCAAAATGTGGAACCACAACAATGACACCTTTTTTATTCGCAAGTGCTTCCGTAAGGATCTGTTCACCATAAATGTTTTTCAATAAGCTCAGGCTATAACTCGGCGGCATCCCCCAACATTTAATAAATTCAATATAAGTCAGGCATTGGCTGCGGATACTTTGACTGACGAGCTGTCTCTGCGCTGTCTCTGACAAATCTGGGTAGGCCAGTTGAATATTGATGCTAGTGATACGTTTGATCGATGAATTAAATAGATTAAGAATAAACGCGATCATCAAAGCCAAGTTTTGTAACAGCCAAAGTGGCAATAGCGCGATGATTTTGAATATAAAGTACATGGATCACAAGGTCTCAAAATTTACAGCATGGAATAAAATAAATTTTGCCAAGAGACCGGACTTATTCAGTGAAAAAGTATAAAAAGATCTGAATCTAAAAACAAAATAATTGGAAGTGGAAAATTGAGCTGTCCATTGCTCAAAGGATATGGTGCAACATCATAACGTAGTTGAAGCGTTTTGATATTAGCAAAGTAAATCAAATCTTTAATTTATGTTTTGTAGGTTTTCAACGACCTTTTGTTGGTCGAAATAAAAAACCCTGCTTAGCGCAGGGTTTTTTAAACCTTAAAATCTAAATCTTAAAATGTAAGATTATTTAGATTCTTCAGCTTTTGGTTTTTCACGTAAGCGAATGCCTAAGTCACGTAATTGGTTTGCTTCAACTGGCGCAGGCGCTTGAGTTAAAGGACATTCCGCAGTCTTAGTTTTCGGGAATGCAATCACGTCACGGATAGAAGATGCACCAGTCATCAACATCACTAAACGGTCAAGACCGAATGCCAAACCACCGTGAGGAGGTGCACCGAATTTCAACGCGTTAAGCAAGAAGCTGAATTTCTCTTCTGCTTCTTCTTCAGAAATACCAAGCGCTTCAAAGATCGCTTTTTGCATTTCAAGGTTGAAGATACGAAGTGAACCACCACCGATTTCAGTACCGTTCAATACCATATCGTAAGCAACAGAAAGTGCAGCACCTGGGTTGTTCTTCACTTCTTCAACGCTTGATTTTGGCAGCGTGAATGGGTGGTGAACAGACGTCCATTTACCGTCATCAGTTTCTTCGAACATTGGGAAGTCAACAACCCAAAGTGGCGCCCACTCGCAAGTTGCAAGTTTCATGTCGTGACCGACTTTAATACGTAAAGCACCCATCGCATCATTTACGATTTTTGCTTTGTCCGCACCAAAGAATACGATGTCGCCATTTTCAGCACCAACGCGTTTCAATAGATCAAGTACGATAGGCTCGATAAATTTAACGATTGGAGATTGAAGACCTTCAATACCTTTTTCAAGCTCGTTGACTTTGATGTAAGCCAAACCTTTCGCGCCATAAATGCCAACAAATTTAGTGTATTCGTCGATTTGGCTACGTGGAAGCGCGCCAGCACCTGGTACGCGAAGCGCAACAATACGGCCTTTAGGGTCTTTAGCAGGACCTGCGAATACTTTGAACTCAACGTCTTGCATCATGTCTGCAACATCAACAAGTTTCAAAGGAATACGTAAGTCAGGTTTATCAGATGCATAGTCACGCATTGCATCTGCATACGTCATACGTGGGAACTTGTCGAACTGAACGTTTAGAAGTTCTTTGAACATCTTAACCGTTAAACGTTCCATTAAATCCATGATGTCATCGTCACTCATGAACGATGTTTCAACGTCGATTTGTGTGAATTCAGGCTGACGGTCAGCACGTAAGTCTTCATCACGGAAACATTTAGCAATTTGGTAGTAACGATCAATACCGCCAACCATCAACAACTGTTTGAACAATTGCGGAGATTGTGGAAGCGCATAGAAGCTACCGTTAGAAACACGACTTGGTACTAAATAGTCACGCGCACCTTCAGGAGTCGCACGAGTCAAAATCGGTGTTTCAACGTCTAGGAAACCATTTTCTTCGAAGTAGTTACGAATAAGGTTGGTTAATTTAGAACGGAAACGTAATCGATCTAACATTTCTGGACGACGAATATCGAGGAAACGATATTTCAAACGTACTTCTTCAGAAATATTGGTATTTTCATCATTCAATGGGAATGGAGGAGTTTCAGACGCAGCAAGAACTTCAATTTCTTTGCCTAAAACTTCGATTTGACCACTCACGATATTCGCGTTTTCAGTACCTTCGTAACGACGACGTACACGGCCTGTAATTTTTAATACGAATTCTGAACGTGATTTATCAGCAGTCGCGAAAGCTTCAGGAGTATCAGGGTCAATCACTACTTGAACAAGGCCATCACGGTCGCGCATGTCAAGGAAGATTACACCACCGTGGTCACGGCGACGGTGAACCCAACCGCATAATGTAACGGTTTGGTCGATTTGGGCTTCAGTAAGTGAGCCGCAGTAATGAGTTCGCATCATAGCGTTAGAAATCCAACTATATGGGTTAAGGTCAGCGAATGCGTAAACAGCGCACCGCTTTTATTCGAATAGGGGATTATGCCTCTTTTTGGCTGTTTTGTCACAAGGACTTATTGCTAAAACAGCCAAATTTACAGCAAATTTTTGCTCAATGAAGGGCTTAAGCCGATGACGTAGAAAAAATGTTAGTGCTCTTGCTTAAGATCAGAAATATCAGACTACCAAGGCTAAACGTGGCTAAAAATGCACGGAAAAAATAATTAATAGCCTTGCCGACATAGGCATACAGGTCGTGCACAAATGCATCTGAATAAATACTGTCAGCAAAATAAAAATAACTAGCGATTCCCGCAGCTAAAGACAGGGCCGCTAAACCATATACATAGACTTTGATAGATGCGGGGACGTTTACAGTACTTCGATAGTGAAGATGATGACGATAAATCATCCATGCTAAAACGGGGAGAGCCAAGCCAGATAATCCAATTTGCAACACGCGATGTAGGGGATATGAATGACCAAAAAATTGAATCGGTAGACTCAATAGATCCTTAAATGCAAAGGTACGAAAGTCAACATGGGTCAATCCATCCCAAACAATATGCGTCGAAGTTCCAATGATGAGTGCGAGGATGAGACTGAGCATAAACCCACAGCATTGATTAAGACTCTGTAGATGCAGCGGCTTATTTAAACCAAAAAAAGCAAATAACATCGGGCGATAAAGCACATACCACAGCACACAAAACAGCAAACCTAGGATTAAGTTTGGAACAATTAACCCAGACCATTGATGTGAACCTGCATAGTCAGCATTGGTAAATAAACGGAATAAATCCGGCACCATGCTACCAATTGCGAGTGCTGCAATAGGCAGGCGATTTCCGCTTAATTTGGAAATAGGCGGTGCGAGTACAGCATGGGATATGGTAAAAGGCATTGAACTAAAATAAATAAATGAATAAATACAATGTGGTATCAGTGAGTGTATATGATTTGGGCAGATTAGAATGTTTTTTATTGCAAAATGAATGAAATGTTATATTATAACATTATTCAAAAATAGCCTGATTTGAGTCTCTCCAACATGTCTTTTCATAAGAATTTAATAACTGTTTCGATTTTTGCAGTGATTGCACCCAACCTTTATGCCGATGACCCAGAACAACAGGTACAAAAGCTCGAAGCCATTAATGTTCAGGTCCATCCCTTAAACCAAAGTGCGGCAGATTTTGCTGTTGCCGATAATGTCATTCAACATAAAGCCCTTGCACAAGGTGGCGTCACAATTGGTGATGCGTTAGCCGGACAGCCGGGTGTATATTCAAATCAGTTTGGTGCAGGTTCAAGTCGTCCTGTGCTGCGTGGTCAAGATGGCCCTCGTGTCAAAGTCTTAGAACACGCCTCAGAAACTGCAGATGTTTCGACTTTATCTCCTGACCATGCGGTTACGGTAGATCCGATTTTGGCAAAACAAATTGAAGTGATCCGTGGGCCATCAACACTGTTATACGCGGCAGGCACAGTTGGCGGTTTGGTTAATGTGACGGATCAAAAGATTCCTACCTCTATTCCTGATAAAGGTTATGAAGGGCAAGTTGGGGTTCGTTATAACTCAGGCAGTGATGAAAAATTGGCGAGTGCCGGTGTGACGGCTGCTTTAGGTGAGCAATTTGCCATCCGTGTAGAAGGTTCGAAACGCAAAGCCAATGATTATATTGCACCCAATTATTTCCATGATCATGATGGTGAATTAGAAAAAGAACGCCGCGTTGGCAACACTTTTGCAGAAGGGCAAAATGTCAGTGTGGGCGCGTCATGGATTCATGATCGTGGTTTTGCTGGACTGTCTTATAGCAACCGACAAGACCAATATGGCCTGCCGGGTCATAGTCATGAATATGAAAGCTGTCATCCACATGATGACCATCTACACTGTGATGGTCATGATAACCATGGGCATACCGATGAACATGATCATTCAGCGCATGACGAACATGATCACGATCATGATGCCGCAGGCCCATGGGTCGACTTAAAGTCAGAACGTTATGATTTCCGTACCGAACTTGCGAATCCGTTTGCGGGCTTCCAAAAACTCCGTGCACATGCAAGTTATACCGATTATCAACATGACGAAATTGAAGGTGATACAGCGGCAACGACCTTTAAAAGTCAGGGCTATGATGGTCGTTTAGAGTTGGTGCATAACCCGATTGCGGATTGGGAAGGGGTGATTGGCGCACAATACAATCAACAAAAGCTTAATATCAGTGGTGAAGAGTCACTGATGAATCCAAATAAAACCCAAAAATGGAGTGTGTTTGGTTTAGAGCATAAACAATTTGGTGATTTTCATGTCGAGCTGGGCGCCCGTGTCGATCAGCAGAAAATTCAGATCGATTCTGCACAAAAAGATTATGACGATTATGGTATTTCCTACTCAGGTGCTGTGAACTGGGCGTTTGCACCCAATTATAAATTATCCTTGGTGGGTTCTCATCAAGAGCGTTTGCCATTGGCGCAAGAGCTCTATGCAGATGGTAAGCATTTTGCGACCAATACCTATGAACGCGGAAATGAAAATCTAGATGTTGAAAAATCTAATAATCTAGAATTAGGTTTCCATTATGAAAAAGATCAGTTGGATTATCACGTTCATGTGTACCACAACTGGTATGACAACTACATTTATGCTGCAACCAAAGATAATTTTGAAAACTTCCGCTTAGTTGATTACACCCAAGACAAAGCCAAGTTCTATGGCGCGGAAGCTCAAGTGGGTTATGCCATTAATGATATGTATAAACTCAGTGTCTTTGGTGATTATGTTCGCGGCAAAATTGATGGTGAAAATGCGCCACGTGTGCCTGCAGGGCGCTTAGGAACCAAGGTCGATGTTGACTTTGCCGATGGTTGGTCAGGTCTTGCAGAATATTCACATGTATTCAAACAAGACAAAATCACAGCATTTGAGCGTGAAACAGATGGCTACAACATGGTGAACTTGGGTGTGGCCTATAGTGGTCAGTTGAAAGATCAAAATGATTATCGGGTTTATTTCAAAGCCAATAATTTATTGGATGAAGATGTTTACTCTCACACGTCATTCCTTGCCAATATTCCACAAGTCGGTCGTAATTTTACAGTTGGTCTTGAATTTGGTTTCTAATTGAATTTGCACAGACTTTTCTAAGGAAGTCTAGGTGAAGTCACAGAAATCCTCTTGAAAAATCAATGAATAAAACCTAATCTGAGCGCATTAGACTAGGTTTTTTCTTATGCGCATCATTCAACGAATACATCACAAGCTCAATTGGTCACGCCGTCGCTATGTGGGTGTGGTCATCGGTTTATTGGTTTTAGGTTATTTGGCATC
Organism: Acinetobacter sp. YH12063; assembly: GCF_013419715.1. Lineage (NCBI taxonomy): Bacteria > Pseudomonadati > Pseudomonadota > Gammaproteobacteria > Moraxellales > Moraxellaceae > Acinetobacter > Acinetobacter sp. YH12063. Next base: position 73,491 of record NZ_VOZO01000010.1, read on the forward strand.
GGCAACCTATCACACGCTAAAACCACTCCCTGAAGGGCTGAACTACACGGGGAAACTTCGCCATGCTGAAGTGAACTTTTTAGTGGATGAAACCTATATCGATGCGCAAGGAAAGCAGCAACAGGAACATCGCATTTTTAAAGAAATGCTGAAAATGATTGAGGAAGCACAGTCGACCATTGTGTTGGATATGTTTCTCTTTAATCCGCAAGTTGGTGACTCTCAATTAAAACATGAACAATTAACACAGGAGTTGACCGATGCGCTGATTTTGAAGCGTCGACTATCTCCTCAAGTGGAAATTTTTGTGATTACTGATCCTGTCAATTCGGTCTATGGCGGCATTCAACCCGAGCATTATCGTCAATTACGACAAGGGGGCATTGAGTTGATGGAAACCAATTTGGTGCCGCTTCGTGCCTCTAATCCAGCATGGTCAGGTTTTTGGTATATCTGTTGTCAAGATATTGGCAATAATCCTGAAAAAGGCTGGTTACCGAACCCATTGGGAACCGAGAAAGTGACGATCCGCAGTTATATGGATCTTTTCAACTTTAAAGCCAATCATCGTAAAACCTTGGTGGTCGATACCGTTGACGGTTGGAAAGGTTTAGTCACCTCTATGAATCCACATGATGGTAGCTCACGACATTCCAATGTGGCCTTAACCGTCAAAGGCATGACCGCGATTGACTTGTTAAAGACTGAGCAAGCCGTAGGTATGATGTCTAAAGCCAATATTCCATTTGTGGTGATTAAGGATGTTGAAGCGGCGAAAACTCAGCCACAGGTTCAAGTGCTGACTGAAAAAGCAATTTATGATGCCACACTCGACTTAATTGATAGCGCGAAGAAAGTTGGAACTGAAATTGATATCGCGATGTTCTACTTGTCAGAACGTAAAATTATCAAAGCACTCATTGCTGCGCATGAACGTGGCGTGAAAGTTCGGGTATTACTCGATCCCAATAAAGATGCTTTTGGTCGAACCAAAAATGGTATTCCAAACCGTCCTGTTGCTTCTGAATTACATGATGCCGGTATTGATGTACGTTGGTGTAATACCCAAGGTGAGCAGTGCCATAGCAAGATGATTTTAAAACGAACAGCCTATCAGGCAGATATGATTTTAGGTTCTGCCAATTTCACAGCGCGTAACCTGAAAAATTATAATTTAGAAACTGATTTGCGCGTGATTGGTTTGAAAGACGCTCAAGTCTTTAAAGAGGCAAATCAATATTTTAATACGGCTTGGTCAAACCGTGATGGTAAGCAAATGAGTGTGGATTACGGCACGTATGCCGATGACTCTAAGTTGAAATATGTGTGGTATCGCTTTATGGAATGGAGCGGATTATCTACTTTTTAATTTTTCCCTCATCCTAACCTTCCCCCAAAGGGGGAAGGAATTCCCTCTCATTTCAGGAGATGAGTAGCACTGCTAAGCAAGGGAGAGGTGTATTTAGCAATTATTAATTCTTCGGTACAGGATTCGGCGGAACGATTTGATCTAAATCTTTATCCGTCATTTGATCCAATTCTTTAATATCGGTTTTGATTTTCCATTTATCTGCATCATCTACCGGTTGTGGCAAACGAGCTTCTAACCAGTCACAGATGACATCTGGTGGAAAATCGGCATGGTTACATTGAATCACCCAAGACAAGAATTGTCTTGCTTCGCCATTCATATATGGTGGCGGAGAAACCGGTAAAAATTGAGTCGGTAAGCGTTCATTTTTAGAAATATAGTTCAATACATGGCCCAATTCTTGAACAGTTTGCCATGCTAAAGGGTGATCTACATTAATTTGAAATTTAAACCACCAAGCAGTTTTACCATCGGTTCCGTACGAGTCAATCAGTTGTTCTTGAATACTTGGAACTTTAGAAAAAAATTGATGAAGTCGGTCAAAACTTAATTCAGACACAGCATTTGATCCACTACGAAATAAAATCAATCTTAGCATAATCCAATGAAAAACAGGCTAGCCTGAAGGTGCGATCAGCTTGGTCGGAAAATTAACAAATTCTTGCACTTGATGGATTTTTATCCATTTTTTCTCCTACAATGGAATTTATACTGAGCGTATAAACCGTCGAGGAGAGCTTAAGTGAAAACCACATTATTCTATGCGATTGCAGGTGTGATGCTGATCAGTGCTTCAGCCAGTACTTTTGCGGAAAACAAATGGGCAAATTACCAAGGTGTAGATACATCAAAACCACAACACCGTCCACCGTCGATGAATCGGCCTGGCTATCCGCAGCATGCGCCGAATTATCCTCATTATCCTAGTCGCCCGCCGGTTTATTCGCAATATCCAAATCGACCTTATCCGCAGTATCCACAAAGTGGCATTAGTATTCAATACAATGCGCCGACCACGATTACTCAAAATTCGCAGAGCTATAGTTGGGTCAATGGCGATCCTGCCAGCGCTAGTATTTCGAGTTCGACCTATACGTTTATCAGTGATTGGCAGCGTTTAGGTTTACCTGCACCCCCAAGTGGCATGTACTGGATCTTTGAAAATGGTCGCTATGTGCTGGTGCCTAATCGATAAGGTTTATAACCTCTCCCTTGCGTAGCAGTGCTACTCATCTCCTAAAAGGAGAGGGAACGATTTAGTGTTTAAGCCAATTCATCATCTTGCGGACGTGGGGTTTTTCCTTCAGGCAGTGGCTTCTCGGAATGCTTATCTCGAATAACCGAAGGGTAAGTCCAAGAGGCATAGCGCACAATTAAAATGGCCACAGCAAGAATGAGGATCGAACCTGTAGTAATGACCAAGCCCATATCCGCTTTATGGTCATGTTGAATGTCCGAAATCAGTAAACGGGTCAGGGCAGTAATAGCAATATAAATCAGGAAGCGTACCGGCATGTGGTTGGTTTTAAAATAAATACCAACCATGGCACCGAGCTCAAGGTAAATAAACAATAATAAAATATCGTCAATTGTAGCGAATTGTTTAACTGTAATAATTTCAAAAATGGTGTGACCCGCAGACCATAAGATCATACAGCCGATGACAAACAGTGCAAGATAATGAAAACCTTCTACAGCAAGATTGCCAAGTCGGTCGAGGAGGGCTTCGATTTTTTCTACTTTAGGATCACGGTGTGTCATATATATTCCTCCTGTGTAAATTGCGTGAATATTCAATGAAGAACAAGTCATTAAATACCAAGCAAATTTCATGCACATGAAGCGCATATGACAAAAATATTTTTTAGGTTTAATAAAGTTTTTAATGTTAAGTTTGAGCTTAAATTTTGTCCTATAAGAATGAAGCGACGATGTATCAACCAACGCATTTTAAACATGATGAACTCCCTGATCTGATTGATCTTATGCGTAAGTATGCTTTGGCGACAGTAATACTGACTGCACCCAATGGTGAGTTGGAAGTGAATCATTTACCACTAGAATATGACACTGAGTCAGGCGAATTGGGTATATTGCGCGGTCATATTGCCAAGACCAATCCAATGTTTGAATTGCTAAATCAGTCAGCGCAAGCCTATGTGATTTTTCATGCCGATGATGCATATATTTCGCCAAGCTGGTATGAAGGAAAACAGGAGCATCATCGCGTTGTACCGACATGGAATTACCGCGTGGTACATGTCAAAGGCAAGATACGTAAAGTTGCAGATGAAAAATATTTACGAGGGCTTCTGGCTCGTTTGACGCGTCAACATGAAGCTAGCCAACCCATGCCATGGAAAATGGGTGATGCACCGAATGATTTTATTGCGGAACAACTGGAAAAAATTGTAGCAATTGAAATCGATATTCAGTCGATGATCGGGAAATTTAAAGTGAGTCAAAATCGCAGCGCTATAGATGCGATGAATGTGGCAAAAGCTTTGGAAAGGTCGAATGCTGAAATGGTGGAGTCGATCAAAAAATTTTATCCCATGAAATAACAGGCTAAAGAAACATGCCCAATAGGATTGAAACTGAACGTTTATGCCTGAGAAAGTATCAGTTAGGAGATGAAATTTCATTATTTGATACATATTTTTCGAATATAGAAGCAACTCGTTATCTGCAGCGGTTGCCACATTTAACGATTCAACAGACTAAGAGTGTTTTAGAAAAGTGGGCAGATCATTATTGGTCGATACACAATCCTGATTTTGCATGGGTGATTAGTGATAAGAATACGCATTTAGCGATGGGCTTACTGTATTTCTTCAATCAAGAAAACCATGGAGAAATACATTTTGGGTTAGGGGTGAATTTTCATGGTTGTGGTTATATGACTGAGGCTTTAATTGGAGGAATTAAGTATTTAAAGCAGAATCATGTCACGAATGTTGTTTCATCTTTTTGTGCTGAGGAACATCTAGCATCACAAAATGTCTTAATGAAGGCCGGATTTAAATTAGATAAAGATAAAACGCATTGGGCTACATTTCCAATGCTAGACGATCAGTTCCATCCTTGTTTTACATATCGAATGGAATTATGAGATTATGAATAAGTAAATATGCTTATGATTTTTTGAAAAAGTTGCACCCAGTGTTTATGTAATAAGAGCAGTAAAATAAAAAAATGCCCGATAAATCGGGCATTTTTGATTTTGTGTATTTAATTAAGCTTGGTTGGTAAAGTAATCTTCAGAGAAGTTCATGATCACTTCAGAACCTGCTTTTACTTTAGCAATGCGTAATGCCAATTCAGGCAAAATACGCTGCGTGAAGTAAAGAGTCAGTGCAAGTTTGTTTTGGTAGAACTCGCCATCTTTGTCTTTCGCTGCATCTGCAATGCGGGCAAACATATAGGCAAAGCTGAGTAAGCCAACAGCATGTAGGTAATCAACGGCTGCTGAGTTCGGGAACTCAATGTTTTCACGAGCAGCTTCAAGTACATATTGAGTCACCGCTTCAACTTCAGCTGCTGCATCTAATGTTGCATCTTTGATGTAGTTCAAGCTGGCATCTAAGTTGTTGGCAAAATCACGAATTTCTTGGATATATTCAGCAATGAATTCACCATTGCACTTAATGGTTTTACGACCAATTAAGTCTTGAGATTGAACGCCGTTGGTCCCTTCGTAAATCTGTGCGATACGCAGGTCACGAATACATTGTTCCATACCCCATTCACGAATAAAGCCGTGACCACCGAAGACCATTTGGGCATCTAGCGTTGCTTGGAAAGCTGTATCTGTCAAATACGCTTTCGCAATAGGTGTTAACAGCGCAACACGGTTATTGGCTGCTTTGACTGCTTCTGGGTCAGTAGAGAACTTAGTAATGTCCAGTTGTTGACCAACATAAACCGCAAATGCACGAGACGCTTCATTGTTGGCACGTGCGTTCAGCAACATACGACGTACATCACCATGAACTAAGATGCTGTCTGCAGGTTTTGCAGGCGATTGAACGCCAGAAGCGCTGCGACCTTGTAAACGATCAGTCGCATATTGCGCTGCATTTTGATAAGCAAATTCAGAAGCACCTAGGCCTTGAATACCCATAGACAGACGTTCGTAGTTCATCATGACGAACATCGCTGCAAGGCCTTCATTTTCTTTACCAACCAGGTAGCCTTTCGCGCCATCAAAGTTCATCACACATGTTGCAGACGCTTTGATCCCCATTTTATGTTCAATAGAACCAGGGCCTACAGCATTACGCTCTCCCAATGAACCATCTGCATTCACCAAGAATTTAGGTACGATGAATAGTGAAATACCGCGTGAGCCCGCAGGCGCATCCGGCGTTTTCGCTAAAACTAAGTGAATGATATTTTCAGAAAGGTCGTGGTCACCGCCAGTGATGAAAATTTTCGTACCTGTAATGTTATAAGTACCGTCTTCATTACGTTCAGCTTTAGTTTTGATAATACCTAAATCTGTACCTGCATGCGGCTCAGTTAAGCACATGGTGCCTGACCATTCGCCTGTATACATTTTTGGCAAATAAGTTTCTTTTTGCTCTTGTGATGCATAGCTGTTTAATGCCATGCCTGCACCCACAGAAAGAAGCGGGTAGAGCATGAATGATGGGTTGGTTGCAAACAGCATTTCGTCAGACAGAACAGTCAGCATTTTTGGCATGCCTTGACCGCCCCATTCTTCATCTGCGCCTAGACCAATCCAACCGCCTTCTGCATATTGTTTAAATGCTTCTTTGAAACCAGCAGGAGTCGTGACATTGCCATTGCTATAGGTTGCGCCTTCTTCATCACCTGTGCGGTTTAAAGGATGAGTGACGTTTTGCGCAAATTTTGCCATTTCTTCAAGAATGGCTTCTGCAGTTGCAGCATCAACGTGAGCAAGATTTTCGTTGTTTTGCCAGAATTGTTCTGCTTTAAAAACATCATTTAAGATGAATTTCATATCTGCAAGCGGCGCATTATAAATTGGCATGTTCGTTCACCTGTTTATTGTTTGAATCTATGGACTTGGGGCAATTTGTATCAACACAAAGCGTGGAGAAAATTGACCAAAGTAAAATTATGAGACTATTTATAAAGAAAAAGGACTGCCAATGCTATGACCGTCCTTTCTCTATTTCTGCACTCAAGAGTACAATTTTTTGAATATGTTTTAGATATTCACATTAGAATGCAAAGTGTTCTGCATCCAATGCCATAAGAGGATCTAGGCCACCTGCGATCACTTCTACATGAGAGCGAACGCGCGGTAAGATTTTCTTGAAGTAGAAGCGAGCAGTCGTTACTTTCGCATTGTAGAAATCAACATCTGTTGTTCCTGCAGCTAAAGTTTCTTGTGCAACTAGCGCCATGCGAGCCCATAAATAAGCAAGCGTTACATAACCAGAGAAGTAGAGGTAATCGACTGCAGCAGCACCCACTTCTTCAGGGTTTTGCATTGCTTTCATACCAATCTGCATGGTTAAGTCGCCCCATTCTTTGTTTAGCGCAGCAAGCGGCTCAACAAATTCTTTCATGGCAGCGTTGTCTTTGTTAGCTTCAACAAATTTATGGATGATCTTGGTGAAGTCTTTCAACATTGCACCTTGAGTACCCAATACTTTACGGCCTAACAAGTCAATCGCTTGAATTTCAGTCGTACCTTCGTACAAGCAAGAGATACGTGTATCACGTACGATTTGTTCCATACCGTGTTCTGAAATGAAGCCGTGGCCACCAAATACTTGAACACCGTGTTTTGCAGATTCAGAACCTGTTTCAGTCAAGAATGCTTTAGCAATTGGAGTTAATAATGACAAGATATTGTCAGAGAACTTACGTTCTTCTTCCGTTGCACCTTGTTCCACGATATCGGCATGGAAAGACAATAAGTAAACCAGAGCACGACCAGCTTCAGCAAATGATTTTTGCGTAAGCAGCATGTTGCGTACTGCAGGGTGAACGATAATTGGATCTGCTTCTTTTTCAGGTGCTTTAGGGCCTGAAAGTGAACGCATTGCCAAACGGTCTTTTGCGTAAGCAAGTGCACCTTGGAAAGCACCTTCAGAAGCTGAAAGACCTTGTACAGCAGTACCGATACGTGCAGTGTTCATGAATGTGAACATGCAGTTTAGACCGCGGTTTTCAGGGCCAATCAAGAAGCCTTTTGCGTTATCAAAGTTGATGACACAAGTCGCGTTACCATGGATACCCATTTTGTGTTCAATCGAACCACAACGTACAGCATTGCGCTCACCAATTGAGCCATCAGCATTTACATTGAATTTAGGTACGATGAATAATGAAATACCTTTCGTGCCTTTTGGTGCACCTGGAAGACGAGCAAGGACGATATGGATGATGTTTTCAGCCATGTCGTGTTCACCAGCAGAGATAAAGATTTTCTCGCCAGAGATTGCGTAGCTACCGTCTGCTTGTGGTTCAGCTTTAGAACGGATAATACCTAAGTCAGAACCTGCATGAGATTCTGTTAAGCACATCGTACCTGTCCATTCACCTGAAACAAGTTTAGGCAGGTAAGTGTCTTTTTGTTCTTGAGAACCGTGATGTTCTAATGTGCGGACAGCACCGTGAGACAGACCAGGGTACATACCCCATGCCCAGTTCGAAGTACCCACCATTTCTGAAATGATGTTGCCTAGTGAAACTGGCAGACCTTGACCACCATACTGTTCTTCAGCAGACAAAGACGGGAAACCGAGTTCGATATATTTTTGATACGCTTCTTTAAAACCAGTTGGTGTTGTTACAACGCCATCATTCCAAGTACAACCTTCACGGTCGCCGACTTGGTTAAGAGGAGAAAGTTCATTTTCACAGAAGTCAGCAGCAGCTTCTAGATATTGGTCAACCAACTCACGGCTTACGGTGTCTGAAAATGCAGGCAGTTGTGCATAGTGATCTTCTGCTTTTAAAAGTTCATGCAGAACAAATTGCATATCACGTAAGGGCGCTTTGTATTGTGGCATATCGTTTTCCTCAATACTGGTTTCTACCAGCGTTAGTAATCCTAAATAAACATTTGAACGTGTCTTCAATGACACGTATTGGAATGGTTCTAATCGTGCAACATCTTCTTATTGGGTACAAGCATTTCAGGGTGATTTGTTGGTGACTGTAAAGTCAAAGAAATATCCCTTGAAAAAGCTAAGTGCTTTGAGTGTAAACGCTTTTAGATGAAAATGAATGACACAAATAGTCAAAAAGCGTAAAAAGATATGTCCAATAAAAAAGGCACTCATGGGAGTGCCTTTTTTACGCAATGATATTGCGATCTAAGTTTGGATTATTTCACTGGTGCTGGCGTCGGGGCAACAGGGGCTTTAGGTTGGAAGCGAACTTCACATTTACCATTGATCTGCTGTTCGCCAACTTTAATCGCAACCCCGCTGCCATCGGTTTTGCCTTGGCATGCTTTCATAATCGCTTGTTGTTTGGCTTGGCGTTCCGCTAAACGCTGATCAAACTGTTTAGTCAGCTCTGCACGTTTTGCATCAGTCAGTGGCTCACCGCGTTGCATCTGACCACGTATGTCGCCACGCATTGGACGATGTTCACCACGTGCTTTTTTCATGTCTTGACGGTCTGCTTTGAACACCATGGTACATGTACCATCAATATTTTTATCGCCAGCTTTTACTTGAATTGTTGAACCTGTAGCCTTACCATCGCAGGCTTTTTGCATATCAGCAAACACTTGACGTTGCTCGGCACGCATTTGTTTAAAATGTTCACGTTGCTCAGGTGACATACGACGATCGTGATCACCATGATGTTGTTTCATTATACGGCCATGATCGTTATCTTTTGGTGCGGTTGTCGATTGACAGGCAATTAATGCACCCATGCTCAGTACGCTTGCACCGATTAAAGCAATTTTGGTCATTTGTTTCATAGTCTTTACCCCACCAGATTAGATCTTTTTCCGATGGTTAAAGATTAAATAATAAAGATGTAGAAACAATGGAGAGTTTTTTAGTTGCGTGTTCGCTACAATAATGAATATAGAAGAAAAATGAGAGTTCTCTTTTGAAAATACGTCGTATCCCGATTGCCCTACGCTTGTTTCTGACTGTGCTGTTGACGACGCTCGTCATCACAACGGTAAGTCTTGGCGTGTTGCATTGGAATATGCAGCGTAATTTCACCAAATATGTGGCCGATGTCGAGATGCAAAAGCTTGACCATGTCATTGAAAATTTAGCCGATGTGTATACGGTCTATCATGATTGGGGCAATGCGATTCAGGCACAGATTCTGCAAATTGAAGGGCAGGCAGCGCCAGATGACTATGATCGTCTCTCTCGGTGGTGGCTACGTCGTCAATATGACATTGCATTGCAGCAGCGCTATTTCCAAGATCATAGTTTAAATGCAGCATCGATGCTGGCAACACCACAGCATACGGCAGAGCAAAAAATTGAAGAGCTGAAATGGCTGGAACAAAACTTACCATCTGAGTTCCAACCCTTTGAAGGTTTAAAATTTCCTTTAAGTGCGAACCAAAATGTATTCCGTCCAAAAGAGTCGAACACGGATGAAAAAGATGCAGATCAATCCTCACAAAGTAACAGTAATAATGGTGGTAAGAAACAATTTATCCAAATGCCTGACCGCTTGGGCTTGAGTTCGCGTTTATCTTTATATGATGCACATCGCCAATTTGTTGTGGGTGAGCCGACAGATGAACAAATCTCTTATCGTCCGATTATGGTGAATAATCAAATCGTGGGATATTTGGGGCTCAAACCTGTACTCGATCAAGATGATGCGATCAGTATTAACTTCTTTAGTAAGCAAAAACGTTATTTATTATTGGTTTATGTGCTTACGTTTATTGCAAGTTTGATTGCAGCATTGTTATTGGCAACATACTTTAAAAAACCGATTCAGCGTTTGTTAATGGGAACACGTGAGTTAACCAAGGGCAATTATCAACATCAAGTTGCGGTGAACCGTAATGATGAGCTTGGTGATTTATCGAATGAATTGAATCAGTTGGCCGTAATTCTCGATCAGCATGAAACGTCACGTCGTCAATGGGTGGCTGATACTTCACATGAATTGAAAACGCCATTGGCCGTGTTACAGGCTCAAATTGAGGCGATGCAGGACGGTATTCGTAAGCCAACGCCAGAGCATTTTACTTCGATGCTGAATCAAGTCAGTAGTCTGAAAAAATTGACCAAAGATTTGGCAGATTTGGCACAAGCCGATGCACAGCAATTAAATTGTTATCTCACTACGATTAATCCGTGGGATGTCGTTGTGCAGGAAGTTGAAAGCTTTAAGCCGAAGTTTGAGCAAGCAGATTTGAAAATTACCGCAACGGGCGAAGGGACTTCATTACAATTAGATATAGACCGTTTTAAACAGATTATGGTCAACTTATTGGGCAACAGTATTCGTTATACGGAAGCTGGTGGTGAAGTGCATGTACATACTGAGCAGGATGAAACCCAGTGGACCGTGTATGTCGATGACAGCCCATTTGGTTTAACTGATGAACAGTTGGCACGTTTAGGTGAGCGTTTCTATCGCGTGGATGATTCGCGCACGCGTGCAACCGGTGGTACAGGATTAGGATTGGCGTTATCCGTAAAAATAGCTAGAGCATTGGGCGGAGAATTGAGTTTTGATCATTCTCCATTGGGCGGTTTGCGTTGCAAATTGACATTTCCCAAACAGATGAAACATTAAAAGGAAGCATGCATGAAACATATCATGTTGGTTGAAGATGAAGTGGAACTTGCACAGCTAGTGCGTGATTATCTAGAGGCTGCAGGCTTTGAAGTCAGCATGTTTCATGATGGGCAAGAAGCCTATGAAAGCTTCACTCAACGTAAACCGAGTCTGATGATTTTAGACCTGATGGTGCCCCGTATGGATGGCTTAACCATTTGCCGCAAGGTGCGTGAGCAGTCTGATTTGCCAATTATTATGGTGACTGCACGTACTGAAGAAATTGACCGTGTATTGGGGCTCAATATGGGTGCTGACGATTATATCTGCAAACCGTTTAGTCCGAAAGAGTTGGTGGCACGTGTGCAAGCGGTATTACGCCGTTTAGAACGAAAAGCAGAACCCGAAGTCAATGATTTATTCCGTATGGACAAAGCACAGCAGCGCATTTGGTATCAACAAAAAGCGCTGAGCTTAACGCCAACGGAGTTCCGTTTACTAGAGTTGTTCTTGGAGCATGTGGGGCAGGTATATTCACGTGCGCAATTGCTAGATCATATCAACCCAGACAGTTTTGAGGTGGCTGACCGTGTCATTGACAGTCACATTAAAAACCTGCGCCGTAAAATTTCGGATGCTGCTGAAACTGGCAACCGCCATGAGTGGATTCAAGCTGTGTATGGCGTTGGCTACCGTTTTGAATATCCAGAGGATTAATGTTACTTTTTGTTCTTGAATCTTTTTTTAAAAGCCTTTAATTTTTAAAGGCTTTTTTATTTGTATTTTTAAGAGGGAAAAACATAATGATTTTAAAAAAAACCTTATTAGCAATAAGCTGTTCTGTAATTTTAACTGCATGTGGCGGTGGTGGCGGCGGGTCTTCTAGTAGCGGTGGGACTTCAGATAATGGCGGTTCAAATGGGGAAACAGCTAACCCATCAAATCCAGCAACAGATTTAGAGAAAGCTAAAGTATTAATCAAAACTACGAACAATATTATTGCCTATTTTGACAGTTTTAAAGGTTTGCAGTCTCAGTATGAGCCTGCATTTGATGCTGTAAGTAATGCAGGAAATGATATTAGTAATGCTTCTGATCTCATCATTACTTTAGCTTCATTGGCGCAGAAAGATGCTCAAGGTTCCACAAAAGACTATACCGCTGCAGAATTAGAGGCACTTTTAGAGGATGATGCGACCTATGGGGGGATATATTATCCAGATTATATTTTGAGCAAAAATGGTCTTAAAATCAGCGTAACACCGACTTCAGTTTCTGTTAATGGAAGTGTATCGGCTAAATATTGGATGGACTATATTTGGGATAGCAGTACTTTTACTGGAAAAGATGTTTTTAGCGATGCGGTTTTGATTACTGTAAGCAATTTAAAGTTGGATGCGCCATTCACAGCATCTGCAAAACAGCATGATTTTAAAATAGTTTCAGGCGGTAAAATCACAGCTAAAAATGCGGATGGATTAGAATCAAGCTTAGGGTTTAATAGCAACAGTACCGCTCAAGTTGTTTATGATACAGCTATCAAGCTGGAAGACTCAGAAAGTGAAAATGCTCCGGTTACGGCACAATTTAAATTTTTAAATGTTTTGTTAACAACTCAAAACGCGAAGCTGAATTTAACTGAACTTTCAAGCAAAGCTGCTCGAGTTAAATTCAAAAATGGTACTGAAACATTTAATCAAATTATTCCATATGAAATTATTTTGAAAGGTGAAGCTTTAAGCGGAGCAGAAAACTTAGGCTTAGATGCAAATATTAAGCTAAAAAATGATCTGACTAAAACCTTTGATATTACCCAAGGCGAATCTGCGGCTGCATTTATTAATGCAGATTTGACAGTTAATCTCTCTGGTAACGTAAAAGGTGGGGGGGCTGCTGTGAAGCCATTCAGTTTACTGCTTAACGCTAAAAGGAATGATTACCAAAAAGGGATAGCAAATCTTAAAGTTACAGTTGATCAAAATACATTAAATATAGATGTAAAAACTGACAATCTGATCGCGCAATCTCCAATTATCTGGTCAAGAGTATCTCATGCGAATGGTGCATTTGTAGAAATTCCAGATTTAGATCAATTCAGTTCTGCTGATATTAAAGTCGGTACTGTTAGCTACGGTACGATCAATAGAGTATCGAATAGCATTTATTCTGCGAAATTTACCGATAACACTGTGCTAATGATTGCACCATAATAATGAATTAAGGAGAGGGGGTAACGATGTTCCCCCTTTTTTCTATGTTGAAAAAAAAATTAGTATTATTGGGATTATCGCTCCCGTTTTATAGCTATGCACAAGAGGCTATCTATTATCAAGTGCAAGCAGATGTTTATAGTGAACCGTTAGCGATTCATGCATTTACAGATGATTGGGGTGATTCTAAGTTTAAATCAGGAAAAAATGCATTTGCTCATGGTTTAATGCAATTGGGCGTAAAGCAGGGTAATTGGGATTTTAGCTGGATCTGGCGATATGACTATGCGCTCAATTTCAGTGAGGATACAGCAAAGCTTTATTATCAAATACAGAATGAACTGCCTATCGATGCAAACTCAACGTATGACTTGAGGCTTGAAGCACAGCATATTGATACTGTTGGGTCTCGGGCTGCCTATACATGGCCCATTAGTTCGAATTGGAATTTAGAAACGGGTATAACCGCGTTAATTGGGCGTCATTATATTGATGGTCATATTAATGCGCTAGGGGTAACGACAGATCAGCAAGAGCTTATGGACCGCGTCAAATGGCTGAATGGGAGCATAGATTACAGTTATGATCATCCTGCTTTGAAAGAAGATGAAATGGGCTGGAATGAGCAGGCGCATAGCGGGTATGGCTATGCCCTAGATGCGACTTTAAGAGGTGCTATTGCAAAAAATTGGAATTTAAAAATTAATATTCAGGATGCATTGGCATATTTATATTGGCAAGATGCTCCATACACACGATATAACATCAGCTATGATCAAGATAAGCGTCCACGGTTTGATATTCAGGGAGAGTTTGATAAAGATAAGACCTATGCGCAAAAGCTGCCATTTAAAATTTATACGGATTTAAATTATGACTCAGAGCAGGCTTGGAGTTTAGGACTCAGTTCAATCTCAAATGAGTATATAAGTCTTTGGCAGCTCAATGCATATTGGAATACAGGGCTAATGTGGGGAATCCATTTTGAACCCCAAACCAATTCGTTTGGCCTTTCCGTCAAACATGAAAACTTTGGTTTTAAATACATAGCAGATTCATTCAATACCAACCAAGCAAAACGTATGGGCGCGCAAATATATGCGCAATATCTATGGTAAGTGCTGTTGGACCAGCGACTGTAAACAGATTAGCTTCTTTAGAATGTGTAAAGTTTTAAGCAGTTGTTTTATTTAGCCGTATTGATATGTATTAAAAAAAGCTTTGCATTGTCATAATGGAATTTAAATTGTTCGGTTATGGATAAGTTTGAATTTATCTATAACCGATTTTTATTTATATCGTAAATTTTTTATTTTTTAAAGTTTTTATTAGTATTAGATATTTATTAGTATTCCATTTTTGAAGGAATGGGCATCCCTTTACAGCAAAACAATGGCAATTGGATGAATGATAAAAATCACATAAAACGCGAAATTTGCGCATTTAATGAAAATTGGTTATTATTTTGCTGGAATATTCACCAGTATGTTTGGGCTGGCAGAGTTCAATGTAGAGATAACAATTTTTAAAAATGGAAAAGCCAGAGGGCAGAACAGATGAAAAATAACGCATTTGCAAAAATAATAATGGTCACGGGTGTCTTGGGTTTAACGGCATGTGGCGGTAATGATCGTGATGAGACTGGAAGCGTACCGCCAGAGCCAGTTGCCGATGCCATGGTACAGAAAAGCGTAGAAGAGCTGACTTTATTAGATGTGAATAATCTTGCCTTAAATGCATCGTCGATTCAGATTTTAAGTGATGAAGAGTGGCAGAAAGTACAAGCAGGCAGTCTGAAAATAGCAACAAATACAATCACAGCGGATGATTCTGAGCAGCTATTTCCACCGATCAATAGTTTACCGACAGCAACTCATTTTAAAGGTCAAAGTTACCTTACCAATGCCCAAGGCATCGTTAAACTGCCTAAATTGGCTGCAGGCACATATTATGTTTTGGTCACTAAAAATGGACAGTCTGCAGTTTCGGCATTCTTGATCCATCCTAAAAATACCAATAAGAGCATTGTGTTGAATGTGGTTCTCAACTGCTTAGACCAAGACTGTCAGACACTAAGTGATGCACCAGTCAATGATGCAGTGGTCGGAACATTCTCTGGTCAAGTGATTTTTAAAGGGAAACCTTTGGCGAATGCGCAAGTGTCATTGTCTGGCGGTACAGCGACCAATGGCGCATTTGTTAGTGCTTTGACTGATGCCAATGGATATTTCACGCTTTCATTTAATGTGAGCAATGATCTGCTTGAAGCATTGAAAAATGCCACGCTCACCATTAACGGTGCAGGAATTAATACTATTACGAAAAAAGTTACGGTCATTGCTTCTTCTGCATCGGGCTATCAATTTGAAGTGCTACCTGAAACAGCATCTGTAGATGCGGTATGGCGTGAAACTTTTGAAGCGGATTCTGCTACTCGCAATGCATGGACAAGGTCGCAGCCAAGTGTGGCCAATGTTGATTGGCAGTTGCTAAACAAAGGTCACAACATCCGTAATAATCAAGTGAATCAGCGTGTACGCTTAGCGCCGAATGACCAAAGTCAAGGCAAGGTGCCTGAGCCACTGCAAGGTAATACGGCATATTGGTATGGCGACAAAGTAAATGGCAACTTTATTGGTGCTTTAAGTGATTCATCTACGGCTCCAGAGTTTGATGGCGGCACCTCGCAGTATGACAATAGGGGTGAATTGATTTCACCTGCCATTAATCTAAGCCAGTATCAGGCGCCTTTGAGTTTAAGCTTTAAAACATGGTGGGAAATTGAGTCGGTCAATCCAAATAATCAGGGATTCGATTTGATGAATATTTTAGTTTCTACCGACGGCGGCAATAGCTTCAAGACTTTGGCTCGATTAAACCCGCTGGCAGATCCATCCTCGGCATATGAGCGCGCGCCGATTCCATACAGTAATTTAGGCTTTAACCTTGCACCGGCTGCTGTTCAGCAAGAAGCGATCTCATTAGATGAATATGCAGGCAAGACCAATGTTCAACTGAAATTCCAATTCAGAACGGTCGATGGACTTTATAACGGCTTCAGAGGTTGGATGATTGATGATGTGGTGATTCAGAAAAAAGCCGGAACTTTCCCATTATTTGATGGTGCGAGTTTTGATGAAAATTCAGATAGTTTCTCTCAGGACTATAGTGGCGTCGCTGCAAAACAAGCGGGCGTTTTGTTGAAAAGCACGAAGAGTTATGCACGGTGGGCTGACGAGCCACAGCGTAAATAAGCACTTATAGATGTTAATTATCTAAGTTACTGATGTTACGCACGTAAAAGTACTTATGCACTTTTAAAATGATTTTTAAGTCTATTCGACGGAGTCTTACATCTAAGGATTGAATAAAGGGATTAGCCTTCGGCTGGAGGTACTTTTGTTTCGGCAAAAGTACCCAAAACCATTGTCATCCGCAAAACTCGTTCACTACCGTCAAATTATTCAAAGCATCGCAAAAACATTTTTGATTAGAAGTAGTCCTGTCTCAAACACTTGTGGATGACGTTACCGCGTATCGCTGTTTTATTTGAATCAAATTGCACTTCTGGTGTTACTGCGTAACATCAGTAAGTTACATATAAGTGATCAATCACTGCGGATTCGCTTTTAAAACAGCGCTCAATTGGGCGCTGTTTTTATGATGTAGGGCATATTGCTGTGTGATGAAGCCTCAAAAATATTCAATAAAAGTATAAATTTGAAAAAAATAGGCAAAAGATTGTCTTGACCTAAGTTATTTAAACCAATCAATAAAACTTTACATTTGATGCTCATCTGATCTGTAAAAATACCTTTAAGTTAAAATTGTTGGATATCAAGATGTAGTTCTTAGCGGATGCACAGGCTACAATCCACTTTTTTATAAGATGAGAACATGTTGTGAGCAGCGAAATGCCTCAATTGCAGCGCCGATTAAAGAACCGTCATATTCAGCTGATTGCAATGGGTGGCGCAATCGGGACAGGGCTATTTTTAGGCTCTGCGCATATTATTGAGTCGGCTGGACCATCGATAATTCTGGGCTATTTGATTGGTGGTTTGATTGCTTTTCTGATTATGCGCCAGTTGGGCGAGATGATTGTACAAGAGCCAGTCACAGGTTCATTCAGTCATTTTGCTTTTAAGTATTGGGGCAAGTTTGCGGGCTTTTTAACGGGCTGGAACTACTGGATTCTGTATATTTTAGTAGTGATGACCGAGCTGACCGCGATAGGCAAATATGTCAATTACTGGTGGCCGCATGTGCCTGCTTGGGTTTCAGTTTTGGTGTTTTTTGCTGTGATTACGCTAGCCAATTTAGCCAATGTCAAACTGTATGCAGAATCTGAATTTTGGCTGTCGATGATTAAAGTTGTGGCGATTGTTGCCATGATTATTTTTGGTATATATCTGCTACTTACAGCAGGCGCAGACTCTACCGCTTCGATTAGTAATTTATGGGTACATGGCGGCTTCTTCCCGCACGGTTTTGAAGGCTTATTCTACATGCTAGCCTTTATGATGTTTGCTTTTGGCGGCATTGAATTAATCAGCATGGCGGCGGCTGAAACTGAAAATCCTGATCAAAATATCCCGAAAGCGGTGAATCAGACCGTGATCCGCGTGTTCTTATTTTATATCTGTTCCTTGGCGGTACTGCTGTCGCTGGTGCCGTGGAATCAGTTGAAACTTGGCGGTTTGGATCATAGTCCTTTTGTGATGATTTTTAATCAGATGGGGATTGATTGGGCGGCACATTTGCTGAACTTTATTATTTTGACTGCATCCGTTTCGGTCTGTAATAGCGGCATGTATGCCAATAGCCGCATGCTGCTCGGTTTGGCAGAACAGGGCAATGCGCCAAAAACGTTTAAACAGGTAAATAAACACGGCACGCCGATTGCCGCGGTTTTATTTTCTGCTTTGCTGATTTTTGGTTGCGTGCTGCTGAATTATTTCTTGCCTGAAAAAGCCTTAAGTTACCTGATTTATATCGTGGTGAGTGCTGCGGTGCTGAATTGGATGTTAATCAGCTTGATTCATTTGAAGTTTAGAAAAGCGATGCAGCAGCAGGGTATACAGACCAAGTTTCCTGCTTTATTTGCACCGTTTACCAACTACTTTGTCTTAGTGTTCATGCTGATGATTTTGTACATCATGTGGAATCAGGGCTTTATGCTATCGGTGTTGATGCAGCCGCTATGGATTTTACTGCTGTATGTGCTGTTTAAAGTGATGCAAGCAAAGAAGGTTTAATACCATGAAGGCTTAGGGAAGAGCCTTTTGAAGTTTTAAATTCTTGGTTTAAAGTTGTTTAACAACGATTTTGAAAGAGTTTTATTAAATTGCTTGAATTAATAATTTGGTTTATTTAAGTAATTAAAATGTAAGTTAAAATATGTGATTTGTGTTGATTTTAGAATCAATAAATTTCATTTATTTTCTTGAATGATAAGTAAAATGAATAATTTATCAATTAACTCTCCTAATTCTCGCTGGGTTAAATCTTAGTTTTACTTTGGTTGCTTTAAGTTTCTTTGGGCTATCAAAGGAGCTTGCTTTAGCAGGAGTTTCAAGTACTTTAGGATTCTTATGTTTTTGGTGTCTGTGGAGTCAAATGACGGGGGGAATCTATCAAGAATTTTTTAAAGTGGATGATCAAGTGGCGAGTAAGTCTTATACCTATTTAACACTCATTGCTACTCATGAATTTCATGATGATCGATTTATTACCTAATGGATGGTAATAAAAATGAAGCATACTACATTAAGTCTATTTATTTATTTGAATTATATTAAAATATTTAATAATGGAAGCAGAAAAGATTTTAAATTTTAGTTTTAA
This sequence comes from Acinetobacter sp. YH12063, assembly GCF_013419715.1. NCBI lineage: Bacteria > Pseudomonadati > Pseudomonadota > Gammaproteobacteria > Moraxellales > Moraxellaceae > Acinetobacter > Acinetobacter sp. YH12063. Next base: position 92,646 of record NZ_VOZO01000010.1, read on the forward strand.
ATTCACCTAAATGACTTCAAAAAATTAAAGTCATTTAGGCGTACTTTCACTTTTTATGGATTGAGGGCTTCTTTAAACATTGGAACTAAAAGCTTATTTCCATATTCACTTAAGTGATTACCATCACGATAAATCGGGCGTCCTTTATACTCAGAAATACATTCATTTCCTTTACATAGATGTAATGCAGGGTCTAAGACTTTGGCCTGACATTGCTCTGCACTTTCTTGAATAATTTTGCGAATCTCTCCTGATCTTTTTAAATATGTGTCGTGTGAAATAAATATTTTTTCATTACGCTTGTAGAATACATTCTTAATGATTCTTTGCGGTAAATTGAAACCAACTTCTGGAATGGGTTGCACGATATAAACAGGATTGGTCTTAGAGGTCTGACACAAAACTTCAGTTAGATTCTTTTGAAATGAAATCATTCGATTCTTTTGAGTGATGTTTGGATTATCATCAAAATAAACAATAGGTTTAGAACTCTTAGCATCCATGATATCAGGGTCATTTTCTCCAATTAAATAGCTTGGGTACCTTGCAATGAAAACCATTGGAATATTTTCATATTTTTTGGATGCAATTAAGTTTAAGCGTTTCTGATTAATTTCTGGGCAAGGACTTTTATCTTTGTAAAACTGTAGATTGGGAATAAATGGGCAGGCAGAAGTTGTAAATGAAATGATACCGTCAGCTTTCAAATTAAAAGTGGTTGCCACAGAGGTGGTCATTGCATCAGCATGGCTATCTCCAATAACAATGGCTTTAATTTTAGTTGGGTTTCCTATAATACATTCATGCAACTCTTGTTGGTCACAATCATAAGGATTGGTATTATTGATTTCTTCATTTGCGATTTTAGCTACTTCTGGAAGTCGAGAATCGACACCATCATTAGATTTGATGAAATGGCCGACGCCTAAAAGGAATAAAGCGAGATAAATTGCTTTCACTTTATAAAGCTTTTTCCAAGATGAATAGCGTGGGAAATGAATCTTTTCAATAGCGTGATAACTTAAGACGCCACATAAAATTGACAGAGGGATTCCGTATATCCACCAATTTTCGAGGCCAAGATAGAAACCCAAAACAACCAAGGGCCAATGCCAGACATAAATTGAATATGACCATTTTCCAACGTGGTTAAAAATTGGATTATTAATCACTATATTTTGCTGATGATTACTCACAATAATTAAATAAGCACCAAATACAGGAATAAGGGCCATATAACCCGGCCAAAGTGTTTCACTAGATATAAAGATATACGATGCTAGAATCAGAACGAGTCCTAAGCATTGTGTCATGAGCTGTGATTTTTTGTTTTTTAGTGACCAAGGATAGAGGAATGCTAAACCACCTATGAGCATTTCCCATGCGCGACTTGTTAGTAGAAAATAGGCAGTTTTGCTGTCTTTATAGGTTGCAAAAATACAATAAATAAAGCTGACTAAAAAGAGCAAAAACACCACGCGTTTTAAATTATGAAGGTTTAAATATTTTTTTAAAAACAAAATGATAAGTGGAAAAACAATATAAAATTGCCATTCAACAGACAAAGACCATGTGTGTAATAACCATTTTGTGTGTTCAGCAGTATCAAAATAGCCACTGCCTTTTGAAAAAAGAATATTGGAAATAAAGAAAGAGCTTTTTTCGACTTGTCGTCCTAAATCCTTGTAATCAACTGGTGCTAAATAGAACCAGCCAAATATGACTAAAATGATAGACATTGTGGCTAAAACAGGAATAATTCGGTTTGCACGCGCTGTATAAAATTTAAATAGATTAAATGTGTTTTTTTCTATGCCATTAAAAATAATGGCGGTCATCAAGAAGCCTGAGATGACAAAGAAAACATCGACGCCTGCGAAGCCGCCGGTTAGCCATTGTGGATTAAAGTGAAATAGTACAACGGCCAATACGGCTATGGCCCGTAATCCATTGATATCGTGTCTGAATTGCATAAATAAAATAGCTAATCATTTAATTTTGGATGATTCTAACTTTAATTGGAGAGTGATCGATTAAAATTTCCATTTTTTTAATTTTTTGTTCAAAACAGGCAGACTGTTTTCCAATTTGATTTGAAATGATTTTAGATCAGTGAGGTGCTGTTTTTATTTTGAGTTTTGAATTAGAAAATAATAGTTAAAAATTAAGCTATAGAAGTTGGAGGAGCTCAATCCTCTGCCGCTGTCCTTTGTTTAACTTCGATACCACCAATTCATAAGAGTTCAGCACCAAATCTTGCAGAAGTTCTTCTTCTAATTCTTCATCTGTAAAAACAGAAATCCAATGCTGCTTATTCATATGCCAGCCCGCACGAATAAAGGGATAAATATCTCTGAGCATTGAGCCATTGTCTGGCAGCACCTTTAAGTTGATGGCCGCTTTGCCTTCCAAATGAAAACTCAGCATAAAGACCTTCTCCATCACTTTAAACACATCACAGCCTTCACCAAAAGGCTGGCTACAGGTGGTTTCAGGCAGGGCTAAGGCCGACTTAGCAGCTACAGTGTGTAATGCAATCATAGGGGATAACCTAAAAATAAGCCTGAGTTTTAAAGCCTAGGGACGAATATGTATAACGGTATCATTATTCACCAATTGCCAAATTTCATCCATATCAATATTACGCACAGCAATGCAGCCCCAAGTCCAATCTTTTTGTGGGAAATAAGTCATCAGTTGTGGTGCAGCTTTCATTTGTAAACTGGTTGCCGAACCATGAATCATAATGTCACCACCTGCAGAAACACCTAAATCTTTAGCCTTTTGTTTATCGGTCGCATTGGGGTAAGAGATATGCAAAGACTTATAAAATGAACTTTGCGGATTGCGCCAATCAATCATATAGCTGCCTTCAGGCGTTTTGCCATCACCTTCTTGAACTTTATGTCCAAGCGGTTGAAAACCCAGACGCATCGGGTAACGCCGAATGACTTGATCCTGATGTTTTAATTCCAAATAACGCTGAGCCTTATGTACCTGAATATTGTCGATCGGTGTTTCTGTGCGAATTTTTTGAATTTGCAAATCACTTAATTCAGGTGGAAAGGCTAGTGCATTGGCAGGTGTAGGTAAATATTTTTCAAATTTTTGATAGGCAAAGCAGGCAGCGACAATACAGACGAGGATAGCGAAACTAAAGATCGTGATATTTTTTCTTGTCATTATTTTTGAGAGGATGAAGTGCTTTCGCAGTCCATCGATTTCTGAATTGTGGATAATGTTTAAATTATCCACAATTATGACCCGAGTGAAATGTGGATTTGTGGATAAATGTTTAAGACGAGCAGCTGACCATCACTTCAGGCACATCACTTGGCAAGGGGCCTAAATCTTCTGTTGTTTCCAGTTCAGGCTGTTTACTAAAGGGCTGACTGAGCAATGTAAACAAACGCTGTACTTCTGAAAAATCATTGCGTTCAGCTAGCTCAATCGCCTTTTGCGCCATATGGTTGCGCAAAATATATTGCGGATTGGCCTTTGCCATTTCAGCATCTAAAGCATCGGTGTCCTGATGCGCACGGATGCTTTCATATTGGGCCAAGAAACCTTCAAATGCGCGACGGTCTAAACAGTCATCTTTAATGGCTTCATATTCATGATTTTGCAGACGAATAAAGCTTTGCGTGTAATCCAGCTGTTCACTTTGCAGAATACGCAAAAAGGCCATGGCGCAGTCAAAGCTGTCTTTATGAAAACTTGGCAAACCCATTTTCTGAGCTAAGCCCAATTTATAATGTTCCAAGAAGGTCAGTTCAAAATGCTCTAAGCACTTAGCTAAATCTTCTTTCCACTGTTCTTTGTCATAGTCCGTAGGGCAGAGCGGAATGAGATTATTCAGCCATTGCCATAAATTCCAATGCCCAATGCTCGGCTGCTGCTGATAGGTATAGCGGCCTTGGTAATCCGAATGGTTGTTGATCCAGTTTGGACGGAAGCGCTCCATAAAGCCATAAGGGCCGAAGTCCAAAGTTGAACCGGTAATATTCAGGTTGTCGGTATTCATCACGCCATGTGCAAAGCCAATCAGCTGCCATTTGGCAATCATCACTGCGGTACGCTGAATGACTTGGGTCGCAAAAGCTAAAATAGGTTGTTCGGCATCCAAGCATTCAGGGTAGTGCCACTCAATACATTTCTGCGTGAATTCAGGCAGTAAATCACCCTGATACTGATTGATCCATTCAAAGTGCCCCAAACGGATATGACAGTCAGATGTACGCAGCATCATTGCACCGAGTTCGAGTTTTTCACGCTGTACGCCTTGCTCAGAACTGGTAAAACCCACGGCATTGCTTGATGCAACACCTAAGCTGTTCAGCGCATGTCCTGCAAGATATTCACGAACTACTGAACGTAGCACTGCACGGCCATCACCCATGCGTGAATAAGGCGTAGAGCCGGCGCCTTTAAGGTGCAGGTCAATGGTTTGCCCATGTTTATCGATGATTTGCCCAATCAATAAGCCGCGTCCATCGCCCAATTGGCCGGCCCATTGTCCAAACTGGTGACCTGCATAGACCATGGCCAAAGGTTCAAATTCAGCAAAGGTTTTTTGACCGCTGCAGATTTCAACCCACGCAGCTTGATCTTCTGCCGACCATTGCAGCTCATCTGCAAGAGCCGCATTAAAATGCCCAGCTTTTGCGCCTTTTAGAGGAACAGGTTGCTGATGATGGTACAGGCGAGGTGGCAGGGTGTTATAGCGGGCATTGAACAGCATAATGATCTTTAAAAATTCAAATTATGTTTAAACTATAGCAAAGACCAGATAGAAAAACTGTAGCTTAAAATCAATAAAGCCTCCACAAGGGAGGCTTTACATTTGAGAGGCTTAAAAGAATTAAGCAGTTTTCTTTTTCAAATTACGCATCAATTGATTCAATGCTTCACGGTGCTGTGACAAACGCTGTTCAACTTGTAGGAATTCAAGTTTGAGTTTGTCATCCATCTGATGAATTTTTTCAGCAACTGCAGTTTTCTTCGCTTGAATTTCCTGTTCTTTTAATTTTGCCCAGTCATTCAAAGTTTGCGAAAACGCATCATATTCTTGAGAAATACGTTGCTTAGCGGTCGCAATATCATCGGTCATGTTGAGACCATAGATCGCAAGGTCTTGTTCCGCATACTTGAACTTCATAGCCAACTCAGCTTTTTTAATATTAAAGCTAGGAATACGGCGTAAATTTTTGGCAAGGCCTAATTTAGAGCAGCTCCAAATTAACCATTTTGTTGGATCGTATTGCCACCATTTCACACCATTACGGTAGTCGTATTGGAAAATGTGGTGATAGTTATGATAACCCTCACCCCAAGTAGCAATAGCGAGCCAGAAGTTATCACGCGCGGTATTTTCGTCAGTATACGGACGTTTACCCCACATGTGGCACAGTGAGTTAATAAAGAACGTCACATGATGGCTCAAGATTAGACGCATTAAACCGCCCAATAATAGAACGCCCCACATGTCGCCAACAACCCAACCAATTGGCACTAAAATCGCTGCATGAACAGCAATCACCAGTGGAATGTAGTATTTATCTTGGAACAAAACGACTTTATCTTTTAACAGATCAGGTGCGTTTTTATAGTTTGGTTCTGCTGCTGGATAATCACGAAGCATCCACCCGATATGGGCATACCAAAAACCACGATTAATCGAGTATGGATCTTGGTCAATATCGTCTACATGACGGTGATGTGTACGGTGACCTGAAGCCCAGAACAAAATACTGTTCTGAACAGCAAAAGTACCCATGAGCATTAAAATGATTTTTAAAGGCAAGGTTGCTTCATAAGCACGGTGTGCCCATAAGCGGTGATAACCTGCGGTAATACCTAAACTGCTGACACCCAGTAAAACAAACATACTGATCCAAGCAGCGGCACTAAAATCATGATTAATGGCATATAACGGAATTGCAATAACTGCGACAATAGGTAAAAACACCAATGCAAAAATAGCAATCCAGTTCATTGGGGCTTTGGGTAGGGGAGCATTCATCTCCAACAGCACTCCTGAAACCTTGGGAGGTATAGATAGGACTAATCCCATTAATTTTTTAAGGGATTTTAAACGTACAGAATAGTAGCACGGGAAAACCCGTTTTCACCACTGTTATTGTACAGTTGTATTGTTCTAAACAGTAACATAATACGACTGAAGTTATTTGACTTTTTGTGGGGTAAAAAAGATGCTAAAAAAACAGCAAAATCGTCAAAATAATCCGCAGCTTTTGGTCAAACACTGTATTTGGGGCGGCTTTCTGATCAGTTGTCTGGGACTCATGGCCTGTCAAAGTTCTCCAACGCAGAAGGTGACTACAAAGTCACAAGGGAAGTCACATGGCAACAGTGTTGAACAGCCATTAAAAGTCATTCGCATGAATGATGGGATACAAGATATTCCATGGGAGATTGTGCAAATTGCAGGGCAAAAAGCCAAGTTCTTTCATCATCAACCTTATCTGCAGTTCAGTTCACAATTTCGCCAAATTCAAGGCAATACGGGATGTAATAACATCAGTGGCACTTATGTGATTGATACCTTAAAACACAGCATTGATTTGAATGCGCGAGCAGGCTATTTCAGTTGTGATTCGGCTTTAGCTCAAGAGGCTGAACTTTCAGATGCATTGCAAGCCGCAACACAGTTTCAAATTCAAGCGAAACAGATGACGATGCAAAACAGTCGGGGTCAAACCGTGTTGGTTTTAGAGCGAAAATAGGCCAGTTGAAAAAGCCACGTGTTGATCGAAGACTGAATTACATAAAACTAGGGGAATAAAGCAGCATTAAAAATGCTGCATCATTAATTTAGGATAGTCGGTAATTAAGCCGTTAATGCCCCAATCTTTAAGCTGTTTAGCACGATCAACGTCGTTGACAGTCCATACGCTCACATTTAATTTTGCCTGCTGCGTGGCCTGAATAATGTCTGAATTGGCGAGTTGGTTCATCCAACCGATTTGGATACAACCTAATTCAAGTGCTTGTTCAATCGCTTTAAATTTTACGTCTGTTTCAACCAAAAGCCCGCGTTTGAAGCCGGATTTTTTTTGTTGCAAAGCAAGATGAATTTTAGGGTCAAAACTGGTGATCACCGCGGAATGTTCGAAACCTTGGAGCTGTTGTTCCAAGGTTTCAGTCAGCGCTTCAGCTTCAGTCTGTGTCTTCACTGCTTTCACTTCGACTTCAATATGATCGAAGTTATGAATAATTTTGAGCGTTTGTTCGAGCAGTGGCGTCGGCTCAACTTTATTCCATTCTGACCATGTCACTGCATGGTTATACGGTTCTAGTTCAGAACTTTCGCATTCATAAAGATACTTATCTTGGCCGGTGGTACGGATGAATTGATCGTCATGCATCACAATTAAGGCGCGATCTTTTAGTTGTCGCACATCAAATTCAACTGAGCGTATGCCTAAATCTTGAATATATTGGAAACCACCTAGGGTATTTTCAGGTGCTTCACCACGAGCGCCACGGTGACCGATTATGCGCATAAAGGGCCTGCAAAATTGAAAGATAAAAACATAGTGTCCTGTAAGAATGACAGGGAGATGACACTGTTATTTTGATCCGATCATCCTGAAATACAAGAATGATCGGACGAAATGTTTCGATTTATTTCAATGTAAAATAGACTTTTAATTGGTCAAAGGATTTGAGCAATTTTTGAATCCAAAACTTATTGATCAATCGTGTCGTTAATATTTTTCTGCCACAGCACCTCAGAACCACCTTCAGCGCGTTGTAATGTACGCGATGCGACAAATAACCAGTCAGAGAGTCGGTTAAGTAGCTGCAATGACGGTGCTTGAATGTTCTGGTCACGGTTATGTACAGCCATTAAACGGCGTTCTGCACGTCGGCAAATTGCACGAGCTTGATGGGTAAAGCTGCACACCAATGTTCCTGATGGCAGGATAAAGTCTTTGAGCATTGGCAGCGCTTCATTCATACGGTCAATGTCATTTTCCAAAAACTCAATTGACACAGGTTGTACCAAGTTGAAGTTTGGAATGCAGACTTCACCGCCAAGGTCGAATAACCAATGCTGAATCAGGCTGAGGGATTTATCCCAAGTCGCTTTGTCTTCAATACTGCTAAGTGCGATGTGCGAACGCAGAATACCAATGCTTGAATTGAGTTCATCGACATCTCCTAAGGCTTCAATGCGTAAATCATCCTTTGCTACACGTGATCCGTCACCAAGACCTGTTGTGCCTGAATCGCCTGTGCGGGTATAAATTTTACTTAAACGGTGGCCCATTTTAATTGTCCATTTTTTGATTAAAAGTTGAATAAATCAGTGTGAAATTAATATCTAACTGTGATGCCAAAGGAAGCCAAACGGCCGCCATTTAAATAGAATTTGCCGTCGAAATTGCCAGCAGAAGCCGTTTTATATTGAACATCGCCGACATTTTGAATATTGGCAAAGAAGCGCAGTTGCTCGTTGGGTTGGTAATAACTATTGAAATCAATCTGAGCATGTCCAGGGATCACATCCTCATCATAATTACTGCTGTCTGAATGGCTGTTCGCACTCAGTGTTGTTGACAGCCCATAATGTTCATCAGCCCAACCAGCTGACAATGCCAGTTTTTGACGTGGGCGGCGGCTCAAATCCAAACCTGTTTTATCATTTTTTGCTTGATTGTAGCTATAACTGGCCTTTGTAAAAAATGCCTCATTGCTCCAATTCACATAGACTTCTGAACCTTGAATGGTCACTGCATCAATATTGGCAAACTTCCAGTTATTGTTGGGATCAGAATCAATAAGGTTATCAATTTCAGTTCTGTAGATAGACAAACCAGTTTTTAGTTGTGGTGTCATTTGTAGGTCTAGCCCAATTTCATAGGATTGACTTTCTTCGGGTTTTAAGTCAGGGTTTGCATAGTCGCCATAATATAAGTCGTTCATGGTTGGCGCTTTAAATGCTGTACCAATATTGGCATAGCTACTAAACAACGGCGTGAAAAAATAACGCGCAGCAACTTGTCCGACCGTGTGTTGACCATATTTTTCATGGTCTTCATGACGAATACCCGCTTGAGTTTTTAATTTATCAGTTTGATATTGGTGCTGTAGATAATAACCCGTACTGTTTAAGTCTTGATGAAAAGACTCTGCAGTTTTTAGCGTTGATGTTTCTAGCTGCCGATGGGTGATGCCTGCAATGATGTTCTGAGACGGCGTCATTTGCTGTTTTGCGGTCAGTTCATATTCAGTGGATTCATAATGGGTCTGTTCAAAGATTTTGAGCTGTTCCAACTCATCTTTAAAATAAGACACGCGAGCATTCAGGGTCAGCTGATCTGTGGGGTTGAAGTGTGACTTCAGGGTTGCAATTTGATTTTTAAAATCTTGCGACTTTTGCTCATATTGCAGTGAATTCCAGCTGTATTGCTCATATTGAGCATTACCTTGGTTTTCAGAATAATCCAATGAAGTGCCAAAGCGTGTTTCTTCATAGCCAAATTTGGTAGACACGCCTTTTTGATTAAAGCTAGAAGCTCTGGCATTTTCATGTTCATGAATCAATGTGCCGTCGGTTTCTAAACGCTGTCCACGAATTTGCGCATAAAAACCTTGCTTGGCTAGGTCTACCCCGACAGTACTTTTATAGGTTTGATTTTCACCTATTTCAGCGCTGATAAAAGCTGCATTTTTTTCAGGGGTTTTGCTAATGATTTGTACCACACCACCAATGGCATTGGTGCCATAAAGGACAGATGCTGGGCCTTTTAAAACCTCAATCTGCTTAATGTCTGTGGTATCTATAAAATTATTTGGCGCTAAACCGCTGGCATCATTATTTAAACGGACACCGTCACGCAATACCAAAGTGTGGTCTGACTCTGTGCCACGTAAAAAAAATGAAGCTTGTTGTCCATAGCCACCCAGCTGCACCATATTGATAGAAGCATCACTCATTAATAAATGTGGAAATGATGCAATTGGTGATTGATCTATGAGCGACTCATCAATAATGGAAATACGTGCTGGCACATTTTCTAATTTTTCTTGTGAGCGTGTTGCAGTCACCACAATGGTATCCATTGTTGGTTGAGCAATGCGCGATTCATTTGCAATACAAGATGTAGAAAAAGCCCAAGCGGCAGCAATGCCTGTAGCGAGTGCTGTAGGGCGAGCTAAAGTTGACATGCGATGCTCCATACATTTACCCCACGTAAATGATTGAGTGATAGAACACAGTGAGCAGGTATCGGACTGGCAAGGTTTCGCTTGCGCACCGTTGCGGGGGCAGTGTTGTAGAAACTTCCCATGCCAACTGTTGTGAATGGTTTAAGTATAGAGAACTCCGATTTATCGAACAATCAAATCTATCGGGCATTTTAGGGTTGCTGCATATTCAGCTTGACTTGCTGTGGGGCAGAAACTAATCTGCCCATGCTTCAGGTGCTTCCTTAATTGAGAAGTGAAACTGGGAAGTCAGTCCAGCAGTATAGAGCTGTTGTTATCTGACACTGCCCCCGCAACGGTGAATCGTTATTTATAACGTAAGTCCGGAGACCGGCCTGATGCAGACCTATTCATAATGCGGCGGGCGTTATAGCGGGATTGCATGCTTTTGTCTGAAAAATGGCAAGCTATCGCTTACCCCAAAACCGCCTCGCGTTATCCAACTTTTAATTCGCACGGGCGGTGCGATCGGGGAATACAGCATGCATTCTTTCTCTAAGACTCTACTCGGGTCGCTTTTTGTTTTATCTCCACTTTCTGCTGCGATGGCAGCAGACCAAGTTCATCAGCTTCCAGTGATTACCAACACGGTTGCCAATATTGTTGAGCAAGACACACAAAAAACTTTGGCAGCAGTGACTGTAATTGACCGTGAAGAAATTGAACGTAAGCAATTTACTTCTTTACAAGAATTGCTTCGTACAGTGCCGGGCGTAACGTATAGCAATACTGGCGGTTTAGGTAAAGTTACAAGTGTTTCAATTCGCGGTACGGGTAATCGTCATGCATTGGTCTTGGTGGATGGTCAAAAGGTGGGTTCAGCAACGCTTGGTGAAACTGCTTTTGAACACTTCCCAATTGATCAAATTGAACGTGTAGAAGTTTTACGCGGTCCGCGTTCAAGCTTATATGGTTCAGAAGCCATTAGTGGTGTGATTCAAATCTTTACCCGTAAAGGTACGCAAAATGGGGTGAAGCCTTTTGCATCTTTTACCTATGGTTCTCATGAAACATATCAGAGCAATGTTGGTTTAAATGTTAAACATGACAATACTTGGGCAACCTTGAGTTTAGCTGGCACCAAAACCCAAGGCATCGACGCGACAAATATTAATGAAGCCAATGATTTAGATAAAGACGGCTACGAAAATAAGTCTGCATCTTTACGTATGGGGCATAAATTCAATGATCAATTTAATGTTGATGCAAGTGTCTTAGTCGTTGATGGTGAGAATGAATACGATAATAGGGATGACTGGGGTTCTCCTTATATTGATGCAAACAATGTGCATAGTAAAATCGAGCAAAATGTTTACAGTATTGGTGCAACCTACAAGCCATTTGATGTGTGGACTACAGGGTTAAAGTTAGGGCGTTCTGAAGATAAATTAGATAGTCGTGATGCAAATCCATCGGTCATTAACACACAGCGTGATAGCTTATCATGGCTGAATACACTGAACTTTAATAAGCAAAATACCTTGATGCTTGGTTTTGATTACCAGAATGATGAAGTGTCAGGTACGAAAGCTTATGCCGTTAAAGAGCGGGATAACAAAGCTTACTTTGCACAATATCTAGGTTCATTTGGCAGCTTTGATGTGCAAGGTGCAGTTCGTCAGGATGATAACGAACAATTTGGCAACCATACGACTGGTAGTGCGACTTTGGGATATCGCTTTAATGATACTGTACAAAGTTATGTCAGTTATGGCACCGCATTTAAAGCCCCGACATTCAATGATTTGTATTGGCCAGGAAGTGAAAATCCTACATTAGTGCCAGAAGAATCTGAAAACTATGAAATTGGGTTCAAAGGTGTGATCAGCAATGTTCAATGGGAGCTAAACGGTTTCTATAATGAAATTGAAAATATGATCGCATGGGCACCAAATGCAACGGGGAACTATGTTCCAAGCAATATAGATAATGCAAAAATTAAAGGTGCTGAATTATCATTCACTCAGCAATTAAATGATTTTGTTTGGAATGTGAATTATACATATCAAGAACCTGAAAACGAGACAGCAGGACTTCATGGCAAGCAGTTGGTCTTAAAGCCAAAGCAAATCTTTAATGCATCAGCTGATTATACGATGGATAAATGGACTGTCGGCGCTTCAGTTCATGCCGAAGATAAGCGTTATACCAATGCTGCAAATACTGATGAGTTGGGTTCTTTTGCCACAGTAGATACGCGAGTAACTTATCACGCAACGCCTGAATTCAGTGTTCAAGCCAAGCTTGCCAATATGTTTGATAAAGAATATTCGACAAACTACAGCAATAGCACTTTATATAACCAAGATGGCCGTACTGCTTGGGTAACTTTACGTTATGCGATGAAATAATCGATTCAATAATTCAAAAAGCCCTGAACATTCAGGGCTTTTTATTTTTGCAGTGGAATCATGCTGAAAATCCACGCAATACTTGAAAATTGCATTACAATGATTCGCCCTTATATTTATAGATAGGCTATGAATAGGGCGGAGTTAGAGCCACAATAATATGCGAACCCGTGCCAAAATCTGCGGAATTACACGTACTCAAGATATCCAATCTGTCGTCCAAGCTGGCGCAGATGCGATCGGATTTGTATTCTTTGCGCCAAGCCCGCGCAGTGTAACGGCAGCGCAAGCTGCTGAGCTGATTCAGCATGTGCCGCCGTATGTGCAGACAGTGGGTTTATTCGTGAATGCATCGGCTACAGACATACAGAATATTTTAAAAATTTCACCTGTAGACATCCTGCAATTTCATGGCGATGAAAGCCCTGAACAGTGCCAAACAATTGCGCAGACCGTTGGACGCCGATGGTACAAAGCCATTCAGGTGAAGCCTGATTTAGATGTGATTAGCGAGATTCAAGCTTTTCAGCAGGCAGGGGCAAGCGCCGTACTGTTAGATGCATGGCATCCTGAGCTGAAAGGCGGTACAGGGCATAGCTTTGACTGGGCACAGTTCCCAAAACTCGATATTCCTTTAATTTTGGCGGGCGGTTTAAAGCCTGACAATATTGAAGAAGCGATTCAAACCACTGGCGCTTACGCCGTAGATGTGAGCGGTGGTGTAGAATCGGCAAAAGGTATTAAAGACCAACAACTCATAGAACGCTTTATGCAAGGAGTCCATCGTGGATCAGCAAAATAAGATTGACTATACCCAATTCCCTGACGCACAAGGGCATTTCGGTATTCATGGCGGGCGTTTTGTGTCAGAAACTCTTATGGCAGCACTTGAGGACTTAGAAAAACTCTATTTCCGCATGAAAGATGATGCACAGTTTTTGGCAGAATTCGACCGTGACTTGGCGTATTACGTCGGTCGTCCTAGTCCTTTGTATTATGCTGAACGATGGTCGAAAGAGTTGGGTGGTGCGCAAATTTATTTAAAACGTGAAGACCTGAACCATACAGGTTCACATAAAGTGAATAACACGATTGGTCAGGCTTTGCTGGCTAAACTTTCAGGTAAAAAACGTATTATTGCGGAAACAGGCGCAGGTCAGCACGGCGTAGCAACGGCAACGATTGCAGCGCGTTTAGGCCTTGAGTGTGTGGTGTTTATGGGTGCTGAAGACGTAAAACGTCAAGCCATGAACGTATACCGTATGCGTTTGCTTGGCGCAACGGTCGTACCTGTGGAAAGCGGTTCAAAAACATTGAAAGATGCGATGAACGAAGCAATGCGTGACTGGGTAACCAATGTTGACTCTACTTATTATGTGATTGGTACTGTGGCTGGCCCACACCCATATCCGCAATTGGTTCGTGATTTCCAATCGATCATTGGCCGTGAAGCGCGTAAACAAATTCAGGAACAAGCTGGCCGTTTACCAGATGCGCTTGTTGCATGTGTAGGCGGCGGTTCAAATGCAATGGGCTTATTCTATCCATTCTTAAATGATGAAGATGTGAAAATGTACGGTGTTGAAGCTGCAGGCTACGGCATTGAAACGGGCAAGCATTCTGCACCATTAAACGCAGGTCATGTCGGTGTACTTCACGGTAACCGTACGTACTTGATGTCGGATGATCAAGGTCAAATCATTGAAACACATTCAATCTCTGCAGGCTTGGACTACCCAGGTGTAGGCCCTGAGCACAGTTTCCTCAAAGATATGCACCGTGTGAACTATGTGCCAATCAATGACACTGAAGCGCTACAAGGCTTCCGTGATTTAACCCAAATTGAAGGTATTATCCCTGCATTGGAAAGCTCACATGCGATGGCTTATGTGACGAAACTTGCGCCGACCATGGACAAAGACCAAATCATTATTGCGACTGTATCAGGCCGTGGCGATAAAGATTTAATGACCGTTGCCCGCATTGATGGCGTGGAAATGGTTGAGATGTAAACTCCTTTAAGCCTCTCCCTTTGGGATGAGAATCTCGGAATATATTCTGAGTTCGCAAGTGGAGAGGGTGAATTAAAAATCGCGCAGAAGCAATTCCGCGCGATTTTTTCTTGCTGAAAATTTTATTGAGGCAAATCACTACAAAATAGATGCAGAATAAAAGTGTGAAATAAATCACAATACTGTGGAAATTTTATTGCTTTAGAAAGACTTTATAACAATGACATTTACCCAATTGGTTCGTGCAGAATCCTTTCCAACCCATATTTCTTGGCAATGGCGTGATACTTTTGCGCTGTGTATTCTTCCGCTGATCTTGCTCAACAGTTATGTCTTAGACCAGTTTTTTGGTGTTTCGGTTCAGGTTGCTTTGGGTGATTCGATCTTTCGCGGCATTTTATTTATTGCTGTATGTTGGCTCTATAAAACGATGTTGTATACACACTGACAAAAGTATAAACAGGCTTTTTGGCGTTCAAGCCTGTTGGTGGTTGTCGGTGCAGTCGCTTTACAAGTGGTGATTTTTTTTACACACAGCCTGTTGCCAGTGGGCGAGAGCATTGAAAAAGAATCAACTATTGATCCCAATACGATTGCCTTTTTCAGTTTGCTGATCATCAGTCTTGGGCCATTATTTACCGCTTTGCTCGAAGATATTATTTTCCGCTATACCTTGCTACAAAAGCTATTTGTACAGCCGTGGCTGTGGCGAGTGATTTTGGTCTTGCTGAACTCAATTTTATTTGGCTTGATTCATTATCATAATTTTGATGGCGATTTGATTGCGACCATCAGTTTTATGGCGGCAGGCCTATTTCTCAACCTGATCTATTTGTGGACGCGTAACATTTGGCATGTTTTACTCATTCATTTCGTCAACAATGCAGTACTCTCTTTAGGCGGCGTGATTTTATTGAAATTGCTTCAGCCCTATGTGGGCAGTTGAAGTCAAAAATAGGGGGGAAGATTGTGTCTAGTTTATTTATGGTGATGCTCGGCGGACGCCATTCAAGAGCAAATATCGAAGTGCATGATGTCATTCTTGCAGTGGGTAACGCATTAGAAGAGGTTTATCCACAACTGAGAACGGCATGGTTTGGTGAGCAAAAAGGCTTACATATTGATGCTTGGGCACAGGTACATACAGTCAGCACTGAAAATCGGCATTATCGTATCCAATTTTGTGATGCCGCGCCCCGAGCTGAAGATGAAAAATTATGGCTGATTAATCTCGGGGGATATGATGCCCGCGAATTTGGTGAATTACATCGTTATGTTTTGGTGACGGGACAAAATGCCAGCGTTGCAAAACAACGGGGCAAGGCTTTTTTTGAGTCACATTGGCAAAAACAACATACCGACCGAACCCTAGATGTTGATGATTGTATTGCGATTGATCATGTCTATGGGCGCTATATCGAATTGGTTGAAACGCCGCATAGCCAGCAAAATTCATGGAAAAATGATTACATCTTAATAAATGAATAATTGTGATGATTAAGAGCTGAAATGTCAGCTTTTATATTTTTTTGTGATATTCGCCTGAAATCAGATGGATTGTCTTTTCAGGCGTTAAATAATAGGCATAATAACATTCAGGATTTAGACCTTAAACCTCAATGGAATGGCGTATATGGATTTAATACGGCCGAATGGACAGCCGCATTATGGGCGTTTTAGTGAACTTCCCAATCGCATCGATTTAAGTAAGTATGAATATAAGACACCGTATGGAAAACGACTTCAAGGTTGGCGTAAGCGTTTAAAATATAAAAAATTTAAATTTTGTTGTATTCAGCATGAACATTATACGATTGGTCTAGCGATTGCCGATATCGCGTGGGCGGGGCACGGTTTTGTCTATGTGTATGACCATATTACGAATGAAGTGTTGGAATGGAATTCGATTAATTTCCTGTCACGTAATACCGTTTTAGATGAACAACCTTTATTTAATCAAAGTCATTTTATTAAGTCAGGGATTCAACTGGACATTCAGCATGCCAATGGTGTGCGATACATTCAAATGTCAAAACATGGCGAACTCAAACTGAGCGCTCGAGTGTTTTGTGCGGGGACTGATCCGCTGAGTATGTGTAGCCCTACAGGAATTAATGGTTGGACCTATACTCAAAAATTGACGACGTTAGGGTGTGAAGGTTTTTTTATCAATAAGCAAGGCAAGACCATTCAATTCCATGACCGGACATTGGTGTCTTTAGATGATACCT
The DNA here is from genome assembly GCF_013419715.1 of Acinetobacter sp. YH12063. NCBI lineage: Bacteria > Pseudomonadati > Pseudomonadota > Gammaproteobacteria > Moraxellales > Moraxellaceae > Acinetobacter > Acinetobacter sp. YH12063. Next base: position 109,476 of record NZ_VOZO01000010.1, read on the forward strand.
GTGGTTTTCTTCGTCCTGAAACCGCATGGTTTTGGTTATCGTGTAACTTTTGGGACAGTCAAAATCGACGCGTTGGGATCAATCTTGCCTCTGGGGTAAATGAAAGCTTTGGTAATGAAAATTGTCTGTGGGTCAATGGACATCTGTATGCCATGTCTGATGTGCTGTTTCAGCAACAAGGCGATAATCAATGGAATATTAGCTCATTAGACAACAGCTTAAATTTGATCGTCAGCACAGGTTGGCGGCGCTATGAAAACCTGAATTTAAGATTGGTCGGTAGTCAGTTCAGTCAATGGCAGGCAAAAATTAGCGGTACAATTCAACGTGATGGCGAAGAAATAGTATTCTTAAATGAATATGGTTTACTTGAGCAGCACTATGCAAAATGGTAAGTCTAAGCCTATAAAAAAGCCGCAATCGATGCGGCTTTTTTTATTCAATTTTTATTTTGCAGCTTGCCAAAACACTTCTGCAGCTTGAATTGGATCATTGGTTTCTTCATAAGTTTTTAACCAAAGATCATAATTTTGCACAATGGGATGCTGACTCGGATGGAAGTCTTTTTTAAACCAATCTCGATATGGCTTGCTCATTCGGGTGAGGGTGCCATTTTTACCAAAGAACCACGGTAAGCCTTTCATATTTAATTTTAAACGTTCAGTGAAACTGAAGCCGTCATGTTTCAGCATCACATTGGCACGGTATAAGGTAAAGCCGAGCATCAATCCACTAGTCCAGACCAAAGTAAATTTCTTTAAATTTTCATCGACCTTAGCCACATCTTTCATCACATCAAAAGCTACATCGCGATGTTCCATTTCTTCTATCGCATGCCAAATAAATAATGCACGGACATAAGGATGCGCAGATTCTAGTACGGACTTTTGGCTACAAAAGGTTTCAGCCATCAGCGCAGTCAAGTGCTCGGCGGAAGCCGTCATGGCAATGTTGTATTCTGGTGAGCGCTTGCTCAGTTCAAATTTAAAAATTTTATTCAGACGTTTAATGAACGCATCGACAGGCATGCCTTGTTGTTTCATCAACATATTCATTTTGTCATGCGCCATACCGTGCTGCGCTTCTTGACGAATAAAGTCAGCGACACGTTGCTGTAAATCAGGGTCTTGAATTTGACTGCGGAACAGACGTACAGATTCAATAAAATAGCGCTCGCCATCAGGAAAGGTCAGGCTCAAGGCATCAAACATACGTGTTAAAAATGGGTCTCCGCCAAACCAATAGCGCGGAATTTCTTCCAACTTAAAATTTAGCTTTGTGCGAACAATGGGTTCGACTTGATATTTGACGATAGCATTCATGATATTTTTTCTGTGCGAGTCGTATTGATTGCAGTATGTCGGAGAAATTGCACTTTGTTTTGACAGATATTGCCAATTTTCATACATTTTACGCCATGATGAAAATATAAAATGTCAGAATTGGCAGGTCAGAAAGAGGGGCGAGATGGCTGAAATTCAGATCCCAAATGGTTACTTCCAACTGTGGAATATGGTCTTACTTGAGCGTGAATTAAACTATACACAGCTCGAATGGATTGCACCGTATGCTGCGCAAATTCAGCATGTGCTGTCTTTGCCGATCGACTCTCAATCGCCGAATTCTTCTTTTAACAGCATCATGCAACTGACTCAGCAGCATCTGGATTGCCCGCAATTGGTTTTTGAAATGGCCAAGTTTATTCGTGCAGAGCATTTTGGGGTGTTAGGCTATATGGCGACACTGAGTAATAGTGTTGCAGATGCTTTGCAATATGTGATGCGCTTTAGTCGTTTGGTGATTGATGGCGCGCAAATTGTGCCGATGAATATGAGCCATCAAGATCATCAAATTATTCTGTCTTGGCCACAGCATGATGATGAATATGCTTTGGTGAATGAATTGACGATGGCCTGTATGGCACATTTGGCCAAGCAAATTTTTCCAGATTCTTTAAAGTTACTCCGCATTCATTTTGCACATGTGCCGCGGATGGCACGTTATCACTATGAAAAGTTTTATGGTTGCCAAATGGAATTTTCGACCCTTAAATATTCATTTGTGATTCATGCAGACAGTTTGGATTTAAAGTCAGAACTTGCTGATCCGTCACTGATGCAATTGTTATTACGTCAAGCCGAAGAGGCGATAGCTGCTCGTTCGCAACATGCAGATCCAATTCAACAGATGCAACAATGCATAGCAGATTATCTCAAATTACAGCAGCAAGCCCCTAAAATAGAATGGTTAGCAGAGGAGTTACATCTGTCAGTCAGAACCCTGCAACGACAGTTAAAGGAGAAAGACACCTCATTTAAGCGGCTTTTGGAGCTGGAACGGATGAAACGCTGTGAATATCTACTTTCACAACAAACCCATTTGACGGATATCGCGTTGCAGTTAGGATATTCAGATCAGTCGGCTTTGGCACGTGCTTTTAAGGCATATAGCGGAGAGACATTATTAGCGCGAAAAAAAGCCTTGAAATTAGAATAAAACGTGCAGATTGCTCGTCAAGAAAAGCCATTCATACAGCATTAAAAAAAGCGGTCAAACGACCGCTTTTCTTTAAAGCCAAACTTATGCCGCAGCTTTTAATTTTGGATACCGAAGTAAAATGGCAAGGATGGCAAAGATTGCCAAGACCCAACAGTAATACACACTACCAATCAGTTCCACAGGCGAAAGTTTTGCGATCGAACAAGCCAGTAACAGCTGTGCACCATAAGGAATGAGACCTTGGACTACGCAAGAGAAAATATCCAAGAGTGCAGCCGCACGTTTAGGGTCTACACCATATTCTTTCGCGACTTCACGTGCCATGTCACCAGATAAAATAATTGCGACAGTGTTGTTTGCCACAAATAGGTTGGAGAAAATCACCAAGAAACTGATACCAATTTCCCCCGCGCGTTCAGCACCAACTTTAAAGCAGCGCGTCATGCTGTAAATGCGTTGAATCAGCCATTCTAAACCGCCTTCTTTTTGCATAATGGCAGAAATACCACCCAAGAAAATAGAAAGCAGGGCAACTTCAAACATGCCGGTAAAGCCGTCATAAATAGAATTATTTAAGCTTAATAAATTAAATTCAGGTTGAATCACCAAACCAATCAAACCAGATAACAAGACACCAATGGTCAGTACAGCAAGCACGTGTAAACGTGAAAAGGCCAAAATAAATACGGCTAAATACGGCAAGATCAGCCAAGCATTATAGGCTTTGTGTTCAATCGCTTGTGAGCCTTGACTCATGAATAAATAAATACAAATACTGACAATCGATGCAGGAACAGCAATCCAGACATTGACCTTAAATTTATCGCGAAGCTGAACTTTTTGACTGTTCGTTGCAGCAATAGTGGTATCTGAAATCATCGACAGATTATCACCAAACATAGCACCACCGACCACAGCACCAATGGCATACACCGCTTCAATTTCGGTGACTTGAGTAAAACCAAAGGCAATTGGTGCACAGGCTGCAATAGTGCCCATGGAGGTTCCCATCGCTGTGGCAATAAAGGCCGCAATAATAAACAGCATGGGCAGCACGAACTCAGGCGCAATCACCGATAGTCCCAACTGCACTGTTGCATCGACACTACCGATGGCACTGCTGACACTGGCAAAAGCACCAGCGAGCATAAAGACCATGAACATTAAGATCAAATTCGGGTGACTGGCACCTTTCATAAATGTATCAATCGCGTCATTGATCTTGCCTCGATAGAGCAAAATTGCCAATACAATTGCAGGAAGAGCAGCGACTGGGGCTTTCACTTGATAGAACGCAAACTCAGTTCCAATGATGGAATGGTAAATACCACTGCCCAAAAAAATGGTCAGAAAAACAATAAGCGGGAGCAGTGCAAATGCCCGAGCAGGCACTTTCACTTGTGAATCGGAGGACATAGGAGATAAAAAAATAAAAGTATGCGGCTAGTATAAAGCAGGTTTTGCAATTTAAGGAAAATTAAAATGTAAATGCTAAGCCTGTTATTTTTAACATTTTTTTGATGATAAAATTAAGTTAGTCTAAAACCTTATAATTTTGCCAGATCCTAAAATTAGGCATCTTTGATCATTGTGAAAAAAACTGAAATATCGGTAAATGATGCTTTCGGGTTGTTCTGGAAAATTATGTTTGCATGAGAAATGCCGACTGAGGATTGTATACCCTGTTCAATGGGTAAAAAATAGCGTTACAATGCGATGTCTTGTATTTCGACAAAACCCACATCATAGTTTTGATTCATTCAAGGAAAGTATAACCCTATGTCACGTTTAGCCACTCGATTTGGAACGCTTAAATCTCAACAGCGTAAGGCCTTGGTTTCTTATGTTATGGCTGGTGACCCTCATCCACAAGTAACGGTACCTTTGTTACATCAAATGGTTGAGGCAGGTGTAGATGTGATCGAATTGGGTCTTCCATTTTCAGACCCAATGGCGGATGGTCCTGTTATTGCACTTGCTGCTGAGCGTGCGCTTGCTGCAGGAACCAATACTCTAGATGCCTTGAACATGGTGAAAGAGTTCCGTAAAAACGATACAGAAACACCAGTAGTACTGATGGGCTATTTAAACCCTGTTGAAGTAATCGGCTATGAAAAGTTTGTTGCCTATGCACATGAATGCGGTGTAGATGGCGTGCTCTTGGTGGACCTTCCACCAGAAGAAGCAAAAGATCTAGATGCAGTATTGAAAAAATACGACATGGATCAAATCTTCTTACTTGCGCCAACATCCACTGATGAACGTATTCAGCATGTGGTGAAACAAGCCAGTGGATTTATCTACTATGTTTCTTTGAAAGGTGTGACAGGTGCAGCGACTTTAGACGTTGCTGAAGCTGCGGCACGTATTCAAAAAATCAAATCGTATACTCAGGTACCTGTCGGCGTTGGCTTTGGTATTAGTGATGCAGCATCGGCGAAAGCCATGGGTGTTGCTGCAGATGCGGTGATTGTAGGTAGTGCTTTTGTTAAACAATTTGCAAACTTAGCGCCAGAACAAGCTGTAATCGAAACAGTGAATAAAGTGAAGGAGCTTCGAGCTGCGCTCGATGAGTTAGTATGAGTCAAGACGCAAAAACAGGCAAAATTCTGAGCGCATCTACGCCATGGACAGAGCGTGCGGTACCAGGTATTCATGTACCTGATGAACAGCAAGCATTAAAGGCGACATTTACTGAGCCGACGATTGAATGTCCTGAGTGTCATGCACTTGTGACTCGTACTGCAATGTCATTTAATGCCTACGTTTGTCCACAGTGTGATGAACACTTGCGAATGAAAGCGCGTGATCGTTTGAACTGGTTCTTTGACCAAGTACAAAAAGAATTGGGTCAAGAATTTAAAGCCAAAGATCCACTGAAATTTGTTGATAGCAAAGCGTATCCAGACCGTATGTCTGAGGCGCAGAAGAAAACCGGTGAAACAGAAGCTTTAGTGGTGATGCAAGGAACGCTGAAAGGCATTCCAATGATTGCGACTGCTTTCGAATTTGATTTCATGGGCGGTTCAATGGGCACTGTAGTTGGTGACCGCTTTGTTCAAGCGGCTGAACTTGCAATTAAATCCAAACAACCACTTATTTGCTTCGCTGCCTCTGGTGGTGCGCGTATGCAAGAAGGCATGTTGTCACTCATGCAAATGGCGCGTACTTCAGCTGCCATCCAAAAAATGAAAGATGCAGGCTTGCCTTATCTAGTGGTGCTGACACATCCAGTTTATGGTGGTGTGACTGCATCATTGGCAATGCTCGGTGATGTTCATTTGGCTGAGCCGAAAGCCATGATTGGTTTTGCTGGTAAGCGTGTAATTGAGCAAACTGTACGTGAAAAATTGGAAGAACCGTTCCAACGTGCGGAATATTTGCTTGATCATGGTGTAGTCGATCAAATTGTCCACCGTCATGCATTACGTGATACAGTTTATCGTATTGTAGCGAAATTGATGAACTTGCCTTGAACACAGCACCACTTGCAACTGATTCTTTAAACACATGGCTCGATTATTGGAGCCATGTTCATGTTACGGGTATTGATTTGGGTCTGGAGCGGGTAATTCCTGTTGCAGATCGATTGGGCGTAACCCAGCCTGATGCCAAAGTTCTGACGGTTGCTGGAACCAATGGGAAAGGCTCAACCACAACGACATTGGCTGCCATTTTAAATGCGCAAGGTTATAATGTGGGTTTATACCAATCACCGCATATCTATCGATTCAATGAACGTGTAAAGCTTCAAGGTGTTGAAGTGGCCGACCAAACCCTGATTGATGCTTTTGTGGCCGTTGATCAGGCGCGTCGTGAATGTGAATTAAGTTTATCTTTTTTTGAAGCGACCACTTTGGCCGCTTTTGTTATTTTTAAACAGCAACATTGCGATGTATGGGTACTTGAAGTCGGCCTCGGTGGCCGACTTGATGTAGTCAATGTCGTCGATCCAGATGTTGCAGTGATTACCAATATTGGTTTAGACCATACCGATTGGTTGGGTGACACCATTGAAAAAATTGCTTTTGAGAAAGCAGGGATTATTCGTCCAAATATTCCTGTGATTTTTGGTGGGCAGCAAGTTTTACCTGAAGCCATTCGTCAAAAAGTAGAAGATTGCCAAGCCGCTTTACATGTACTCAATCGTGATTATTTTTATCAGTACAGTGATGACGGACAATCTTGGATGTTTGCTTCATCAGGTACAACTTTAAAACTGCCAGTGGGTTCTTTGGCACTCGAAAATATCTCTACGGCTGTAGCGGCAATATTGGCCAGTGGTTTGGTGGTCTCTCAGCAGTTGATCGCTCAGGGGATTATCAATGCCAAGTTACAAGGCCGTTTTGAAGTTAGAGAAATTGCAGGAAAAACGGTGATTTTCGATGCGGGACATAACCCGCATGGTGTTGAATTTTTGTTAAAGCAATTGCGAAATTTCCTCCAGTACAATAAACAATACACAGAAGTGATCAGCGTTTTCTCCATGCTGACTGATAAAGACATAAATTCTGTCGTTAACTTATTGAAAGATACGGTAAGAATGTGGAAAATTGCACAATTAAATGTGCCACGTGCTGCATCTATCACACAATTGGATAGCGCACTGCAGCATCAAGTCGTAGAACATTATGACAATGTGCAATTAGCTTTTAAGTCCGCGCTGGAAGAAACAAAGAATAATCAGCTGATTCTGGTATGTGGTTCATTTCATACCTTAGAAGCGGTATGGGAGTATCTGGAAGAATGTCAATGAATAACAAACAACGCTGGATGGGTGGTGTTGTTTTATTAGGTGGTGGTGTACTGCTGGCCGCACTTTTACTTAAAGGCAAAGAAGAAATACATCAAAATCAAAGCCAAACCCCTGAAATGGCTCAAGTTGAGCAACAAGGTCAGGGGGCGGGTAAAATGTCATCATTGACCGTTGATGTTGAAACTGAAAAGCGTTTGCTCGAAGAACAACGACGTACCCGTGAAAAATCGGTTGCGGAGCAAGAAGCACGTGCAGCAGAATTTTTAGCGATGCAACAACAAGCGGAAGCGGATGCAGCACGTAAAGCAGCAGAAGAATATGCGGCATTAAACGCACATCGTTCAGCTCAACAAAGTTCGGATAATATTCCGCCCGAATTGGTTGAAGATGAAAAAGCCAAGCAAAAGCGTTTAGCTGAGGATAAGTTGGCGGCTCAAAAAAAGTTAGAGACTCAGTCGGCGCAGCAAAAGGCTGATCAGGCACGTATCGCAGCAGATAAACAAAAAGCTGAAGCAAAACGTAAAGCGGATGCTCAAAAAGAAGCTGAACGTAAAGCACATGCTGAAGCTGAGAAAAAAGCTGCAGATAAGAAAGCAGCGGAAGCGAAGCAACAAGCTGAAGAAAAGCGTAAAGCCGAAGAAAAACACAAGGCAGAAGAAAAGCGTAAAGCCGAAGCCAAGAAAAAAGCTGAAGCTGAAAAAGCACGTGATCTGTTGGAAAATGGCGATAAGCAATGGATGGTACAAGTTGCTCTGGCAGCTAATGAAGCCAATGCAGATGCCGTCGCTGCAAAATTACGTGCAAAAGGCTATAAAGTGACGAAGAGTCCTACATCTAAAGGCATTCGTATTATGGTCGGTCCTTCGAAGGACCGTGATGCTGCGGACGCAACACGTAAAAAGATCAATTCAGATGCAAGTTTGAATATGAAATCTGCGTGGGTGATTGATTGGGTACCACTCGATAAACGCTAAGTTTATTTGAGAAATGACCTTTAATAAGATGGATTCAGTAGTTGTTGCTGAATCCATTTTATATTTTCAGGGCTGAATAAACGGTCAATATTTTTCCAAATAGGGTGGAAGCCATAGCCACCTTGTTTCATTTCACGCTTTGCTTCCTCAATGGACCAATGCTGAAAAATAATTCGGTACATGGCCACACTCGCACCTGTACGGTCTGAGCCGTGGTAGCAATGGATTAACACTTTTTGCTGCTGTTGTTCAGCTTCTTTTATGGTTTTCATCACCGTCAGTAAATCTTCACGATCGATTTGCCACGTGTGTATCGGAATATGTACAAATTTAACCTTTTGCGTATCAATGACATTGTTTAAGCGTTCTGGGTCATGGTGCCGTGAACGTAAATTTATGATCACATCGATGTGCTGTTCTCGTAGAACAGGGGCGAGATCTACATCAGGTTGTTCACTGCGAAATACTGTTGGGCTGATTTGATAAAAATTATGCTGTTGATGAACGACTTTTCCCCAATGCTGAGGACGTTCATTTAACGGTAATGGATTTGATGTCATGCAACCCGTGAAGCTGAAGCTAACACTAAGGAGGATCATTGGCAGGATTTTAGCGGTCATTGCTTGTGTTCTGATAGCGAGCGAGTTCGAATGGGTCATGTGCGCAGATGAGATCGATGTCCGGATGCTGTGCTAACTGCTGAATCTTATGAAGTGTGTGCAGTCGCTGTGTATTGTCGGTGGCAAATAAACGCTCAAGCTGATTTAAGGCCCGCGAATGAAAATTTGGATTTAATTGATGCTGTGAGTAATAAGCATCGCCGCAATATAACAACCAGCGCTGGTTATTTTTAATCGCAATACCGGCATGACCAGCGGTATGTCCCAAAAGTGGAAGCATTAAAATGTCATCTTGAAAAATAGATAGACCGGCAGTGTGTTCTAAGTTAAACCATGCTTGCGTCCCGATGCTTTCGATAAAATTCCAATAACGATGCAGTTGGAATTGCTGTGGTCGATAGCGCAGTCGTGATTTTAAGCTATGAAGGTTTTGAGTGGCATTATATTCACTGGCTAAGACATGCACAGTCGCCTGCGGAAAATCAGAGATCCCGCCAGCATGATCAAAATCTAAGTGTGACAACAAAATGTGTTGAACATCTTGAGCCTTAAAGCCTAATTTTTGAATTTGATGAATCGCACTCAGTTGCGGATTAAATTTGATCTGCGCTGTGCGTGAAATAAACCGACCTAAACGATTTTGTGGATGCAAATAATCTTGTAAGCCCAGTCCTGTATCGACTAAGACGAGCCCTTTATCGGTTTCAATGAGCAGGCAATGACAGACCAAATGTGCGCGAAAGCCTTTCTGTCCAAATAAAGGGGCACACGTTGGACAAAAACTACCACAATGTAAATGATGAATTTGATGAATCACTGTTTGTTATTTTCAAGTTTTTCTTAGTTATAACGGATTTGAGAGGTTTAACCAATCTAATCCCTGAGAGGAATTTGTAATCAAAAAAAGCTCATCCGGAGATGAGCAGGTTGGAGAATGCCAGAACGGGCTCGTCATTCGTTCTGAGGGGAAAACTATAGTAACTATAAGTAGCTATGGTTATGATCCTTAGTTTACTTAGGTGCTGCACTTAAAAATAGTTAAATTTGTACCTTCGCTTTGGTCACTCACAGCAGAGCTTCTTATCTTGCGCTCGGACAGCGTAATACTCCGTTTTATCCTCACTTAGGTTGAGGTGTTAAACGAAGGTAAGGCGTAACTGCGTTATACCCTTGAGGAAAGCGTTGTTTGATTTCCTCTTCATCTTTTAATGACGGCACAATCACCACATCTTCACCTTGTTGCCAGTTGGCCGGTGTTGCAACTTTATGGTTGTCTGTCAGTTGCAAAGAGTCAATGACACGTAAAATTTCATGGAAGTTACGCCCTGTAGATGCAGGATAAGTAATGATTAAACGGACTTTTTTATTTGGATCGATGATCACCAAAGAGCGAACAGTTAATGTTTCGCTGGCATTGGGGTGAATGAAATCATAAAGGGTGGACACTTTACGGTCTTTGTCTGCAATGATCGGGAAGTTGACCGTGGTATTTTGAGTATTATTAATGTCGTTAATCCAACCATGATGCGACTCAACATCATCAACAGACAGGGCAATGGCCTTGACACCACGTTTGCTAAATTCATCTTTTAGTTTTGCGGTAAATCCAAGTTCTGTGGTGCAGACTGGGGTGTAATCGGCAGGATGCGAAAATAAAATGCCCCAACTGTCACCTAAAAAGTCATAAAAATGAATGCTGCCTTCGCTTGAGTCTTGAGTAAAGTCTGGTGCAGTATCACCTAAACGAATCGTCATGGAATATCCCCGTATTTATTGAATTTGTTTAACTTGAAAATAAATATGAAGGATTTTTTTTATGATTAAAAATAGTGTTTTTTCATTTCTTTATGAATATATTTCATATAAAACAGTTTTATTGGGGGATAAATGCGAAATATCTCACGACAGAGTCACTATGTTGTCTGCAGAAAATTTGTTACATTAGCTTGCCTTAAGTCTCCGGGGCTAGAACCCGAGCGCAGAATATTTAAGGGGATTTTTGTGCAAAACCCTTGTACTTCGAATTTCTAGCACCATAATAACGACTAAGAAAATATATTCATTTGACAAGCAAGATTTAGAGAGTCTATTCATGTTGGCAAGTCTGATCGGAGGAATCTTCGGTACCAAAAATGAGCGCGAACTCAAACGCATGCGTAAAATCGTAGAGAAGATTAATGCGCTCGAGCCGACGATATCTGTTCTAAGCGATGCAGACTTATCTGCAAAAACTGAAGAATTCAAAGAACGTTATAAAAAAGGCGACAGCCTTGATAAATTATTACCTGAAGCGTTTGCTGTTTGTCGTGAAGCTGCGAAGCGTGTCATGGGCATGCGTCATTATGACGTACAGCTGATTGGTGGTATTACCTTGCATGAAGGTAAGATCGCAGAGATGCGTACCGGTGAAGGTAAAACCCTCATGGGAACGCTTGCTTGTTACCTCAATGCGATTAGTGGTGAAGGTGTTCACGTGATTACGGTGAACGACTATCTCGCACAGCGTGATGCTGAATTAAACCGTCCATTATTCGAATTTTTAGGTTTAAGCATTGGGATTATTTACTCAATGCAAGACTCAACTGAAAAAGCTCAAGCGTATCGAGCTGACATTACTTACGGTACCAACAACGAATTCGGTTTCGATTACTTGCGTGACAACATGGTGTTTTCTGCTGCTGAGAAAAAACAGCGCAGCTTAACCTATGCCATCATCGATGAGGTCGATTCGATCCTGATTGATGAAGCGCGTACACCGTTGATCATTTCTGGTCAATCAGAAGATTCATCTCAGTTGTATGCTGCCATTAACAGCATTCCACCAAAACTTCATGCACAAAAAGAAGAGAAGGTACCAGATGGTGGTCACTTCTGGATTGACGAAAAACAGCGCTCTGTAGAAATGACCGAAGTCGGTTATGAAACTGTTGAAGCTGAATTGATTCAAATGGGCTTGCTTGCTGAAGGTGAAAGTCTATATTCATCTGCTAATTTAAACTTGGTGCACCATGTTTCTGCGGCCATTCGTGCGCATTACCTATACCAACGCAACGTGCATTACATCATCCACGAAGGTGAAGTGATCATTGTCGATGAAAACACTGGTCGTACCATGCCGGGTCGCCGTTGGTCAGAAGGTTTGCATCAAGCAGTGGAAGCAAAAGAAGGTTTGGAAATTCAACCTGAAAACCAAACACTAGCAACCACAACATTCCAGAACTATTTCCGTCTATACAAAAAATTATCAGGGATGACGGGTACTGCAGATACTGAAGCTGCAGAGATGAAAGAAATTTATGGCTTGGATGTTGTACTGATTCCAACCCATCGCCCGATGATTCGTAATGACCAAAACGATTTAATTTATTTAAATCGTGAAGGTAAATACAACGCCATCATTCAAGAAATTCAACGTGTTCATGAAGCGGGTGTTGCACCGATCCTGATTGGTACAGCAACCATTGAAGCCTCTGAAATTTTATCAGATAAGCTGAAAGAAGCAGGCATTCAACATGAAGTGCTCAATGCGAAACAACATGAGCGTGAAGCGGATATTATTGCGCAAGCGGGCTCACCGCGTGCAGTGACGATTGCTACCAACATGGCCGGTCGTGGTACTGATATTCTGTTAGGTGGTAACTGGAAAGCGTTGCTGGCGAAGATTGAAGAACCGACTGAAGCAGACGAAGCACGTTTGAAAGCAGAGTGGGAACAAAATCATGAAATGGTGCTGAACTCTGGTGGTTTACACATCATTGGTTCAGAACGTCATGAATCTCGTCGTATCGATAACCAGTTACGTGGTCGTGCGGGTCGTCAAGGTGACCCAGGTGTATCACGTTTCTACTTGTCGCTTGAAGATGACTTGATGCGTATCTTCGCAGGTGATCGCGTAGTTGCAATGATGCGTGCCATGGGGCTGAAAGAAGATGAAGCCATTGAGCATAAAATGGTTTCACGCTCGATTGAAAATGCACAACGTAAAGTTGAAGCACGTAACTTCGATATTCGTAAAAATCTATTGAAATACGATGACGTAAACAACGAACAACGTAAGATTATTTACTCTCAGCGTGATGAAATTCTTGTTGAACCGTCTTTACAAGATTACATCGAAACGATGATTCAGGATGTGACTAAAGGCATGATCGAAGTATATATTCCACCTGAGTCTATTCACGATCAGTGGGATATAGAAGGTCTTGAAAAAGCACTTCGTGAAGATCTATCGATTGAATTGCCAATTTCGCAGTGGCTAGAGCAAGATCGTCGTTTAGATGAAGAAGCTTTGGTTGAACGTATTACTGATGAAGTTCTTCAGCATTACCGTTCACGTCGTACACAAATGGGTGACGAAACGGCTGCAATGCTAGAACGTCACTTTATGTTGAATTCATTGGACCGCCATTGGAAAGAGCATTTGGCAGCGATGGATTACTTACGTCAAGGGATTCATTTACGTGGTTATGCGCAGAAAAATCCTGAGCAAGAATACAAAAAAGAAGCCTTTAACTTATTTGTAAACATGCTTGCTGTGATTAAGTCAGATGTCGTGACAGATTTATCTCGTATTCATGTGCCTACAGCCGAAGAACTTGCAGAAATGGAAGCTCAAAAACAGGCTCAAGCTGAATCAATGAATCTTCAATTGTCACACAACGACTTTGATAATTTGTTGGCTGAAGCCAATGGTAATGATGTTATCGATGCGCAGTATACCCCTGCAGAGCAAGTGATTGTTCCGCCAGAAAGTCGTAACTCACCTTGCCCATGTGGTTCAGGTCTAAAATATAAACAATGTCACGGTAAAATCTAAACAGCATTGTTTAATTTCAAATAAATCAGAGCCTTCGCGCTCTGATTTTTTATTTACACTACTGATCTGACCTGAATAGTATTTGCAGTTCAGTAGATTAAATGTTATTTAGTTTCTATCAATAACCGTAAGACGGAAAAGACAATGAAAAAAGTACTAAAACCGTTCATGATTGCTGCTTTGGCTTTGCCAACTTTTGCCTTTGCAAACGCTCCTCAGACGACTTCTTTAGAGAAAGTTCAACAAGCAGTTGGTCCAACAACAACTCAAGTACAGGTTGGTACTGACGGTCAAGTGACTGTAGCAAGCCCGCGTACGGGTATTCGTTATACCTTTGCCAATCCAAATCGTCCAATCGTATTGCAAACTGCAAAAATTGCAGCAGCCAATGCGGCGAATGCTGACCGTATTGTGGCTGAAAACCCAGCCCTTTCTGCTGCGAGTCAACAAAAAGCGAAACAAGTGCTTCTTGATGAAGCAACTCAGCTTGCGCGTAACTAATTTACGACGAACATCGATAAAGACCAGTCGAAAGACTGGTTTTTTTATGTGCAAAAGAAATCCACAATAAAATTACAGCAAAACCGTGCTTCTGCTCGATTTTTTATAGATTTTGCACTAAGCTGTATTTTTTATAACTCATATAGTTGGACGTTGAAAAATGGCAGTTGGTGACGTATCTATGCCACAGATGCATGTGGTGAAAGGTGTAAAAATCGGTTCGGCTGAAGCGTATGTGCGCTATCAGAACCGACGTGACCTTGTCATTTTTGAATTTGCTGAAGGTTCTAATGTTGCAGGCGTATTTACTCAAAATGCATTTTGTGCAGCACCGGTGCATATTTCGAAAGCACACTTATTAGCAGGTAATCCACGTTATCTAGTGATTAATACCGGAAATGCCAATGCCGGTACTGGCAAAATCGGTATGGCAAATGCTGAAGCGACGTGTGCGAAACTGGCGGAACTGGCAGGTGTTCAAAATACAGAAGTCCTTCCTTTTTCAACGGGTGTAATTGGCGAGCAATTACCTATTGATCGTTTGGTTCAAGGCTTGCAACCCGCATTAGATAGTTTACAAGAAGATGCTTGGTTGGATGCGGCAACAGGCATTATGACCACAGATACCACACCTAAAGGTGCATCTGAGCAGTTTGAGCTAGATGGGGTTCTGTATACCATGACTGGTATTTCTAAAGGTGCAGGCATGATTCGTCCAAATATGGCGACCATGTTGAGTTATGTAGCAACGGATGCACCCATTAGTCGTGAGTTAGTGCAACAGCTTTTGAAAACCACAGTTAACCTGTCGTTTAACCGTATTACAGTGGATGGTGATACCTCAACGAATGACTCATGTATTTTGATTGCAACGGGTCAAGCTGGTGGCGTAGAAATTACTTCAGAAACAGATTCACGTTATGCTGCTGTTTTAGACGTGTTAACACGTGTGATGAAACGACTTGCACAGCTTATTGTCCGTGATGGTGAAGGTGCGACGAAGTTTATTACTGTGGCGGTAGAAGGTGGTGCAGATACTCAAGAATGTTGCGATATTGCTTATAGCATTGCACATTCACCGTTGGTTAAAACTGCAATCTTCGCATCAGATCCAAACTGGGGCCGTATTTTGGCAGCTATTGGTTATGCCGGTGTGCCAAACTTAGATGTTGAAAAAATTCAGGTCTGGTTAGGTGATGTTCAAATCTGTAAAGACGGTGGTGCCGCAGCAGATTATACCGAAGCAGCAGGGGCTGCAGAGATGGAGAAATCTGAGATCACGATCCGTGTAGATTTAGGACGTGGCAGTGCTCGAGATACTGTGTATACCTGTGACCTTTCGTATGATTATGTCAAGATTAACGCAGATTACCGCTCATAAGATATTTGATGTTTTTGAAAAGCCTCCGTTGTGAGGCTTTTTTATAAGTGGAACTTTTTAATGACCGGTAAAAAATAGCCAAGTGCCATATTTATGGGTCAGTTGTGAAGCACCTGTGTAGTAGCAGGCATTAAGGATAGAGAAGACGTTGTGATGAATAATGCAAACAACTTAATTGCAAATGAAGCAAAATCAATTGTACAAGCGCATTTGGATCGTTTGGGCGATGTAAAAGAGCATCACTTAACGGAAGCTGCAAAGCTTGAAAAGTTTGAATTAATTAAAGCGGAACTCAAAAAACGTAACGCTGTCCTTGTTGCACACTATTACTGTGATCCTGAAGTGCAGGAACTAGCAGAACAGACCGGTGGATGCGTTTCGGATTCACTTGAAATGGCACGTTTTGGTCGGGATCATGAAGCAACGACGTTGGTGGTTGCAGGGGTGAAATTCATGGGGGAGACCTCGAAGATTTTATCTCCTGAAAAAACCGTACTGATGCCAACCCTAGAAGCAACATGCTCACTTGATTTGGGTTGTCCTGTCGATGAATTTACCAAATTTTGCGATGCACATCCGGATCATACGGTTGTGGTATATGCCAATACCTCGGCGGCAGTGAAAGCGCGTGCAGATTGGGTGGTCACCTCGAGCTGTGCTGTTGAAATTGTTGAGCATTTAGATAGTTTAGGTGAAAAAATTATTTGGGCACCCGATCAGCATCTCGGTCGCTATATTCAAAAGAAAACCGGTGCAGACATGTTGCTATGGGATGGGGCATGTATTGTCCATGAAGAATTTCGTGCACGTGGTATTGACAATATGAAGGCGTTGTATCCTGATGCAGCAGTTTTGGTGCATCCCGAGTCACCAGAATCTGTGGTGGATATTGCAGATGCCGTCGGTAGCACCTCGCAATTGATCAAGGCTGCACAAACCTTGCCACACGAACGTTTAATCGTGGCAACAGATCGTGGTATTTTTTACAAAATGCAGCAAGCTGTACCAAATAAAATTCTCATCGAAGCACCGACGGCAGGTGAGGGAGCGACTTGTCGTTCATGTGCGCATTGTCCTTGGATGGCGATGAATGAATTAGATGGCATTCTCGAAGTTTTACAAAAAGGCGATCAAGAAATTTTCGTAGATCCAGTGCTCGCTGAGCGTGCTAAATTGCCTTTAGATCGGATGTTGAATTTCAGTGCCAGTTTAAAACGTTAATTTTTGCTTGAAAAATGATTAAAGTGCTTGATAAATAATCGCTTGAAATGATTTTTTATGTTTTTTTGAAGATAGGTGTTGACGTTAATCAACGTCACGCCTAGAATGCACACCGTACCGCATGATATGCGATACAGCGAAAGCTGAGATGAAACGGAGCATAGCACAGCCTGGTAGTGCACCTGGTTTGGGACCAGGGGGTCGTAGGTTCGAATCCTACTGCTCCGACCAATTTCTCAAGGCAAAAATCGCGTGATAGTCTATGTCATCGGTAATGCGCCTGTAGCTCAGTTGGATAGAGCATCCGCCTTCTAAGCGGATGGTCACAGGTTCGAATCCTGTCAGGCGCGCCATTTTAATGGTGTTCTGATACTAGAATCTGAAACTTGTTGTGATGGTGGATGTAGCTCAGTTGGTAGAGCCCCGGATTGTGATTCCGGTTGTCGTGGGTTCGAATCCCATCATTCACCCCAATTCGGAGCATAGCACAGCCTGGTAGTGCACCTGGTTTGGGACCAGGGGGTCGTAGGTTCGAATCCTACTGCTCCGACCATTTTCTTAAAGAAAACGGTCGATAAAAGATACCGCATACAGCGGTTTTTTTATGCCTGTAATTTAAAATGCGTTATATTGGTTATTCACAAGCAAGAACATGATGGTGGATGTAGCTCAGTTGGTAGAGCCCCGGATTGTGATTCCGGTTGTCGTGGGTTCGAATCCCATCATTCACCCCAATTTTTAAAGTTGAAAGCGGAGCATAGCACAGCCTGGTAGTGCACCTGGTTTGGGACCAGGGGGTCGTAGGTTCGAATCCTACTGCTCCGACCATTTATCTCAAAAGCAATACTGTAAAAAAAGATGCCGCATTTAGCGGTTTTTTTATGCCTAAAATTTATAAACACAATAAAAAAGCCACCTTATGGTGGCTTTTTTATATTTCACTATTTAGGGAATGATCGTGACATTTACACGACGGTTTATGGCACGATTTGTTTCGGTGTCATTAGAGACCATCGGCTGTTCAGCCCCACGGCCAATAATTTGAATATTTGAACTGTTATAACCTTGCTTTAAAAAGACGTTTGCGACGCTTTGCGCACGTTTTTCTGACAGTTGTTGGTTGTAATTGGCTTGTCCAACATTATCCGTATGACCAATAAACTTAATTTTGTTTAGGTCATATTTAATCAGTTGAGTGGCAAGTGTATTTAACTTGCCTTGTTGGTGGGGTTGAATTTGATAATCATCAAAGCCAAATAAAAGTCGTTCTGGTAGGGCAAGTGTCCAACCATCATTGGTCAAGACAAAACCTTCTTTTTTAAGCATGCGTGCTTGTTTGTAGCTTAAGTTACCTAAACTCATGCAGGCTGTCATAGTGGTCGTGAATGCAAGTATAAATAAAACTTTAAATGCGTTCTTTAACATAGCAAATCCTATGAGTTGGGGCGTTGAAGTGCAATGCACCAATGATTATTAGAAAGTTTAGCATCATACATGGCGCGATCCGCATCTGCGATCAAATCTTCTGGCGATTTTGCATTTTGGATCAGTGCCACACCAATATTAGCTTGTAATGCAATATTATGTTGCTCATAAACAAATGTGGAACCATAGCATTCATGTATTTTGTGACAAAGGACTTCGAGTTCTGTCAGGAAATTTAAACGATTGATAATAATTGCAAATTCGTCACCACCGAGTCGCGCAACGAAAGCATCATCTGGTAGTGCTTGTTTTAAACAATGTGATGAGGCGCGTAGTACTGCATCCCCAGCTAAGTGTCCATATTGGTCATTCACATGTTTAAAGTTTTCAATATCGACAAAGAACACGGCAGCGTTCGCTTGTAAGTCAAATAGCTCAAACAGCTTTTCATAAAAATAATTGCGATTTGGTAATTGGGTTAATGCATCATGACGTGCTAGATGAATTAGCTTGTCATTTTCTGAAATTAAGTTTTTATTTGACTGATCAATTTCACTAAGTAAACCATTAAAGGCGGTGCTGAGTGCGTGTAATTCTTGAATATCAGAGTTTGAAACCCGCATTTTATAATCTTTCTTAATACTAATGGTTTGAGCTGATTCAACAATAGAGCGAACGGATTGCATTAAGTATTGATAAACAGAGTTCACCGACCAAAACACAGTAGCCAATAAAAGAATAAAACCTAAAAATAAACCCAGCAAAATTTTATGGAAGAAACTAACTAAATCTGACGAGTTTCCATATACGACCAGTTCGCCATAACTTTTCTGATCATGATGAATATCTAAACGAATCGGTTGGCTAAAAAAGAAATAATCTAAAATCGCTTGGCTAGAAAATGTTGAAATTTCTTGTTGCTCAGCATGAGCAAGCGACGCATTTTGAAGGTTGGTAATTTCTATCGATCGAATGGGATACAGTTGAGTGTATTCATTTAAAATTTGACGCATCGTTGTTTGGTCATTAAACACCACAGCCGGTTGAACACGTTCGTTAATCGCATTTGATAAAATCGTTAAGCTGTTTTTTGCATAGGTATGCATGGTATAGGTGGAAATCACCAAAAAAATCGCAGAACAAATCGTAAATGTTAAAGCAAAGATGGTGAGCTGCGAACGCGTAAATAATTGGTGTAATGTAATTGGGTTATAGAGTTGTTTCATTCAGCTGACTCCGATGACTTCGCCAGTAATAAAACCCGTGGATCAATATGTATTTGTGACTGCGTTAGACTTTCCATATTAATTTTAAACGAATAACTCTGATTTTTTTTATACAAACAAAATGCACTGCCAGACTCACACTCACTATTGTTACTGCTTAGAGAGAGGGCGGGGAAATTGACATGGCTGTTTAAAATGTTTTGTTCTTCTTTTGCTGTTAGGTTGGAAAAAAATAAAACTTGGCAATGACTGGATTTGATGTCATTCACATTGATGGCTGTAATTTTATAAGTGCTGTGGGTTGGCGCAAGTTTTTTAAAATCATTGACTAAACTTGAATTATTAATCACGCAAAATTTGGGTGAAGTGGTTTCCCACTTGGCATAACTCAAAATAGAGAAAGTGGTTGTGAAAATATTTGCTGTGGGAGCTGCATATAATAAGGGTGAAATGGAGCACGCCATTATTAAATAGGCAGTTTTTTTAAAAACAACCATACGAAATCAAAAATGTCTTAAATTAAATGGAATGAAAATTGGGTGCATATACGTTTTATTATATGAAATAGGGCGTATATAGCCCAATAATAATACAAAAGAATGTTTATGTGTTTAAAAAAGCGACATGCGTAAAATAAATCATAAAAAAGGTGTTGCAACACATCTGAAATGCTGTAGAATGCACATCCATCGGCGGTGATGAAGATTAAAACTTCTGATAAAACAGTAGCTTGGTTGAATTAATTAAGTTGGGTTTTAGAAAGAGAGTTTAAAAATAATTTGAATTACCGGT